>CAZLJB010000798.1:0-1818 GCA_964559195.1 uncultured Anaerolinea sp.
AAAGGATACTCGCTAATAAAAATTGGCGCATCCCCTGTACGGGTGGCTGGGTACTAGACAAATGGTCAGGGATGAACAAAAAACAGGCTCAGCGGAAACGGCACTGAGCCTGTTTTGACTAAATTATTTAATCAGGCTGGCGACTAATTTTATTTCGGTTCCAGCCAGGACTTTAGAAACTGGGCATTTTTGTTTGGCTTCGATTGATTTTTGTTGGAAGTCTTCTTCACTTAGCCCGGGTACTTCAGCTTCAGTGTTAAGTTCGATCAGGCTGATGGTGGGACCTTCTGTCAGATGAACCGTTGCTGTCGTTGTGATACGTGTTGGGGTGTAGCCGGATTTGCTGAGTAAAGCAGAAAGAAACATTGAGTAACAGCCTGCGTGTGCAGCTCCTATTAGTTCTTCTGGATTAGTTCCTTTTCCGGATTCAAATCGGGATGCAAAGGTGTAAGGTCCCTCAAAGGCACCGCTCGCTAATTTCATCGAGCCAGAGCCTTCTTTCAAAGTGCCTTTCCATTCCGCAGACGATACGCGAGTAGTCATATTGCGATTCTCCATGATTCATGTAATTATTTTGATATATTTCTGTGTGTATTTTTTGGCTATTAATAACTCTAAATTATTATAGCATTTGAATTGGATTGCAATTGTCAGAAATATAATAGAAAGCCCCGACAGACATTGTCAGGACTTTTCACTTCCCATGAATTCTTTTGCGGTTGCCTGCCCCGATTGGCTGATGCCTTCCCTGTTTATTACTTTCCAAATCGTCAGAAATAATATTTTCAAATCCAACCAGAAACTCCAATGATCAACATACCAGATATCCAATCTGAATTTTTCATCCCAATCCAGTGCATTTCGCCCATTGACCTGCGCCCAACCTGTAATTCCTGGCGTTACATCCTGGCGGCGTGCCTGTTCAGCGTTATACCGTTCCAGGTACTGCACCAACAGGGGACGTGGGCCCACCAGGCTCATTTCGCCATTCAGGACATTGAATAGTTCCGGTAGTTCATCAAGGCTACTGGCTCGTAAAAAACGCCCAAGCTTTGTCAGGCGCTTAGCATCTGACAGAAGTTCACCATTTTCGCTGCGTGAATTTGTCATTGTTCTGAACTTGTAAATCAGGAAAATGTTTTGTTTATAGCCTGGTCTTTTTTGCCCGAATAAGACTGGTTTGCCATGAAATATGCGCACTAAAATTGCCACAATCCCCATAATTGGTGACAATATCAAAATCAAGATAATTGAGAAGAAAATATCGAAAATTCGCTTACTCAAAGGAATATTATGTGAAAACATTAACGAAATTTTACCAGAGTTGTGTATAATCTTAATAGATTGCAAAGGAGCATGCTATGAACGAGAAAATTCTCATCATCGAAGATGACCAGGCAATATTGAAACTACTTCAACGTGGGCTTGCTTACGAGGGTTATGCGGTTGATGTAGCCACTGATGGCCGCACAGGTTTAAACTTGGCTAGAGATCATTCCCCTGACCTGGTTGTGTTGGACTGGATGCTGCCCGGGATGGATGGACTGGAAGTTTGCCACCGCTTACGAATGGGTGGGAGTATGCCCGTCTTAATGCTCACAGCCAAGGATACCATTCAGGATCGAGTTCAGGGCCTGGATGCTGGGGCTGATGATTATATGGTCAAACCATTTAACCTGGATGAGCTGCTGGCACGCATCCGTGCGTTATTACGGCGAACCCAACCTGAACGAATCCAGGTGCTAAAGTTTGCCGATCTTACGCTGGATACTGGTTCCCGTGAAGCTACCAGAGGCCCTAACACGATCCAACTAACCG
>CAZLJB010000799.1:0-1804 GCA_964559195.1 uncultured Anaerolinea sp.
GCATCGTTTATCAGCGCAAGGTGTTTATCCAGGTTGGCGGGGACATCGCCAAGTTTGGTGTTAATTTGAGCCAACGCCAGGTTGAGTTTTGTCATGATTTACTGGGAGTTTTGAATAGGAAACGGAGGATGGTCTGGATTATTCAAGGATTTCGACCGGTGTCCCAGTTTTGATAACCCCTGGGTTGATTGGGATCACGTTCATACCGAACAAGACTTTGCCGTCGAATTTTCTAAATCGGGCCAGCGTGGCATTCGGTTCCTTGCCACTTTTGGCGGTATCCTGGTCAATGGTTGGTACATTGCAGCGTGCGCAAGGCTTGACCAGCCCCATTTCTACCTGCCCAATGCGAATGCGTTTCCAGCCATCCTCTGCAAAGGGTTCAACACCGTTGATAACGATGTTAGGTCTGAAGCGGTTCATTGGAATTGGTATTTCAAGACGTTTGTTGAGATCATCCAGCGATTCTTGAGAGATAACCAGGATTGGAAACCCATCTGCAAAGCCGACGCGATCATCCGGGTCAAGGGCATAATCAGGATTGACTTTTCTGGGTAGTTCCTCATTTATTCGCACCAGCCGGGCTGGCATCTTGAGAAACTCTGAGAGCCATTCGGCAGCCAAATCCCCCTGGTCGATCGCGTCAACGCCGCTGCTGCTCCAGATTTCCACATTCATGTGCTTGCCCAACTTAATCAATTCAAATGTCAGGTTGTTCATACCCGGGGCGCTCAGGGTGACTCTGTTTGCATCGAGGAGCGGGGTTACCAACGCCATTTGGGCATGCTGGCGCTGGGTTAGAAACAGACCGCTGGGGTCAACGACCATCAAACGGCGGTCGTTTTCCAGGCCCATGTGTTCCACCCTGCTGATCAGCACATCATGCCCGCGCAGAGATTTTACCGGATAAATACTGATGGTCGCAAGCGTAGGCATGTTTAATAATCTCTCAATTTCTAGGATAATTGTGGCTGGCCCTGGCGATTTAAGTCTTGCCGGCCTTTTTTTTGTGAGAGTTGACTGTGTTTAATCACAGGCAGCTTGATGCGCTGAAGGGTGATCTTCCGCATATTGTGTCTTTTGGAAAAATGCGAAGTCACTTTTTTATAGGCTTCGGCCGGACCTTTCCACCAGTCCCGGAAAAGTGTAATAGCAGCGATCCCCACCCAGGCAGCATTTACGCCAACTGATGGGGTTCTCCCAGGTAATATGAATTGATTACCAATAATATCGCCCCGGTCACATTCAAGGTTTGATAACTGATTGAGTTCCCGTTCATCCATTCGATTGAGAGTAACCCATAAGCTACTAATACCAATGCAGCGCCAAGCCAACCAACAGCATCAATAATATAAGTTGTAGTATTCATCATTAAAGTTTAGCAGATTTTTTTTGCTGCGACAATCTATCTCCATTTTTTCTCCACAATTCGCAATCATCCTGATTTTGCCGCCTGAGAGAATAAAAATCGTTTGTTTTCCCGGCTTATGGTTTATAAACCTGGGAAGAGACCCATCAGTAGTTACCAAATCGCTTTGGTAGATCAATGGTTTTTGGGAACAATTATGCTTTTATTTCAATATTATACGACCAGGGCCTTCTTAAGCTGTGCAATCATCTGGTCATGCAAGGATTGGGTAATTGTATTCGCTAAAATGCTTGGGGTCACTGCCTCAGGATAATTTCAGGCGGATGTCAATTGCCACTGCGCCCCGCTCGAGTACGCGCAAGGGGTTAATCTCGATTTCTGAAATTTCCGGTTTGTCGACCATCAACCAGGATAACCGGATTAGCGCGTCGATGG
>CAZLJB010000800.1:0-1803 GCA_964559195.1 uncultured Anaerolinea sp.
CGAAGCATTGGAAGCGATTGCTATTGCGCATGCCGATCTCGTGAAAGTTCACTACGGCCCAGATTACATTATGCGCGCGGATGGACCTATCATGGGCAAAGTCGGCGTAATTTCTGGCGGTGGTTCGGGTCATGAACCAATGCACGGTGGTTTTGTCGGAATGGGCATGCTCGACGCAGCCTGCCCGGGTGCGGTTTTCACATCCCCCACCCCCGATCAGATGCTTGAAGCAACAAAGGCAGTCAACGGCGGCGCCGGCGTTCTACATATCGTCAAGAACTACACTGGCGATATCATGAACTTTGAAATGGCAGCTGAACTGGCCCGTGCTGAAGGTATCGAAGTCGAAGCTGTCGTAACCGATGACGATGTGGCTGTAAAAGACAGCCTGTACACTGCTGGTCGTCGCGGTGTTGGTGTGACCGTCCTTGCAGAAAAACTGGTTGGCGCCGCTGCTGAGCAGCGCCGCTCACTCAAAGAAGTCGCTGACATTTGCCGCAAAGCCAAGAGTCTTGGCCGCTCGATGGGCATGGCATTGACTTCCTGCACAGTTCCGCATGCTGGCAAACCGACCTTCGATCTCCCAGAAAATGAGATGGAAATCGGTATTGGTATTCACGGCGAGCCCGGTCGCGTTCGCATGCCTCTTAAGAGCGCAGACGAAATCACCGAAATGCTGATGGAACCGATCATCAGTGACATCCCCTACGTTGCTGGAGATGAAGTTCTGCTCTTCGTCAATGGACTGGGTGGCACGCCTTTGATTGAACTCTACATCATCTATCGCAAGGCGCACGAAATCGCTACCAAGCATGGCCTCAAGGTTGTTCGCAGCCTGGTCGGTCCTTACATGACCAGTCTCGAAATGGCCGGCACTTCCATTACCATGTTGAAGATGGATGCTGACATGCTCAAGTTGTGGGACGCTCCTGTCAAGACTCCTGGTCTGCGCTGGGGTATCTAAGACTAAATAATAGCGCAGGACGGTTTTATACCCGTCCTGCGCTATGCCATGGAGTGGAATATGCCTGTTTCTCGTAACGACGTTGTTGCCTGGATAAAAGCTGTTGCCGGAATGATTGCCGAAAATAGCAGCTATTTAACCGAGCTCGATTCTGCCATTGGCGATGCAGATCATGGCGCCAATATGGATCGGGGGTTTAAAGCAGTTGCCAATAAAATGCCTGAAATTGAAGACAAGGATATCGGCACCATTTTTAAGACAGTCGGCATGACGTTACTATCCACCGTTGGCGGTGCTGGCGGCCCTTTGTATGGGACCTATTTCTTGCAAGCTGGATTAAAAACCGCTGGCAAAATGGAACTGACCCTTGCAGATTGGGCTGAAGCCCTTGAAGCTTCGCTTGCCGGCATTATCATGCGAGGCAAGGCTGAAATAGGCGATAAAACCATGGTGGACGCGCTTACGCCAGCCGTCTTGGCACTAAAACAAGCTCTTCAAGACAGCCGGCCAATTAATGTGGCGCTTGAACTCTCTGCAAACGCGGCCAAAAATGGAATGGAAGGTACTATCCCGCTCGTAGCCCGCAAAGGGCGCGCCAGCTACCTTGGCGAACGCAGCGCTGGTCACCAAGACCCTGGAGCCACCTCATCCTATTTGATGTTAAAAATTGCCGCGGAAACGTGGAAAGCGTGTGAATAATTCGTTTTTCTGGCATTTTGCCCAAAATGCAAATGCTTAAGAAATTGTGATCAGTCCGTAAACGGCCAGTCACATCGTGATTTTTAATTCCTAAACCCGTTCGAACAAGGAGTCTTTAAAAATGGCTAAATATTCTGCCG
>CAZLJB010000801.1:0-1803 GCA_964559195.1 uncultured Anaerolinea sp.
TTAAGCGGGGTGACAAAGTTGTGATATCTATCCGCCCTGAAAAAATTCGCCTTTCTGCCCAACCTGCCCTCAGCCAGAATAGTTTTGAGGTAAAAGTGACCAACTCAGCCTATATTGGCTCGGATACGCGCCTTGAAGTGGATGCCAATGGGGTCAGGATTAAGGTTTGGGAACAAAATCATATTTCGACGCTTGATCCGCGCGCGTACCATCAGGGCGAGCAGCTCGCCTGGCTTTCGATCTTTCCAGAAAATGCACTTGTTCTTCCTCAGGAATAGGAGCCGAATATGTTGCGTAAACTTCGAGAAAGCAAGGCAGTTCAGGGTACCCTGTTGGTTACACCCACGCTTATCTTTATGGTGGGGTTGCTGGTTATACCTCTGATATTGACAGGTATCATCAGTTTTGGCAAGCGCACTTCTGATGGGGGTGTGATTTATACTTTTACCCTGGATAATTACATCCGGTTAATGGGTTTTTCGACCAATTGTGATAATGGAGCGGCCAGTTGTTTTGATCCAATCTACGTTAATATCCTTTGGCGATCACTTACCCTGGCCTTCGAAACCACGATTTTGGTGATCTTGCTGGCATATCCTCTTTCATACTTTATTGCGCGTGCCTCCGCAAAACGGCGCAACACTTTTTTGTTCATGGTGTTGGTGCCATTGTGGACGAACTTTGTCATTCGGGTCTACGCCTGGATGATGATTTTACGGACACAGGGCGTGTTGAACGGCGTTCTTGGCGCGATCGCCGGGCTGCTGCATATACCCTTTGTGCCGCTGGAAATGTTGTATACCCCTGGTGCGGTTCTGGTTGGCATGGTCTATGAGTTTTTGCCATTCATGATTCTGCCAATCTATACTTCGCTTGAGAAGATAGATAACTCGTTATATGAGGCGGCTGCAGATCTGGGAGCGAATACTATCCGGACCTTTTTCCGGGTGACACTGCCGCTCTCGATGCCCGGAGTTGTGGCTGGAACCATCCTGGTCTTTATCCCAGTCATGGGTACTTTTATCGTTTCGGATATCCTGGGTGGACGCCAGGTGATCCTGGTTGGAAACCTTATTCAACGCCAGTTTTTGGACGCCCGCGATCCGACTTTCGGCAGTGCGGCATCCCTGATATTAATGGTCATGACCCTGGTCGTGACGTATTTCTATACGCGCAAATTTGGCCTGGGTGAGGAGATAGTTGTCGCATGAACCCAACTCGACGTGCTCCCCTTGTTTTGGTGATGACCATCCTGGTGTATTTCTTTTTATATGCGCCGATCTTTGTCCTGGTGACTTACTCCTTCAATTCCTCCAAAACTAATATCGTCTTTGAAGGCTTCATCACCCAGTTTGGCGATACAAAGCTGGTGGATGGGAATGTTGTCCAGAGCCCGTGCGGTCCATTTCATTGGTTTTGTGAATTGGCCAAAAACAGCGAAGTCATGAATGCAGCCAAAAACACCCTGACGATTGCCTTCATCTCAACGCTCAGCGCAACCATTATTGGCACGATGGCGGCCCTGGCCTTGCAGCGTTATAACTTCAGATTAAAGGCTTTTTCTGAGCTGGCATTATATATTCCCATCGTCATACCAGAAATCGTAATGGGTATTGGTATTTTGACGCTTTTCAGTCAGATATTTAATTTCTTAAACAGTTCACTCGGTTTAAGTGGGAATGCCCGTCTGGCACTTGGTCTTGGGACAGTGATCGTATCGCACATAACATTCAGTGTGCCTTTTGTAACGCTGGTGGTGCGGGCCAGGTTGCAAGGCTTCGATCAATCCTTTGAGGAAGCGGC
>CAZLJB010000802.1:0-1803 GCA_964559195.1 uncultured Anaerolinea sp.
GTCCTGCCGGGCAGATTCCTGCGGGACGTTTTTTAGATGGGGATCGATTGGACGAGGTGGTATGGGGGCGGGGGCGGGTCTGGCTGGCGGGCCGGCCGGCTACCGTACCGATGGGCGAGACCCACCCCTACCAAACCGATACGGGTTCGATTGCCAGATCAACGCCTCGCGGGTTTGAAGGTGGGGTGGCGTGGTTGGTCTGATCCCGCGGGGCGGGGAGATTATTATTTTCCACTGAAAATTTGGATGCAAGCCCGTCAAGCCTGAACAAATGCGATAAAATAAAAGGGGTAGCAGCGCGGCGCTTTAGGCCCAGGGGTTCATTGGGCGTAGTTGTCCACGCCTGCAAAACCAGGTAACTTGTGGTATCCGGGCTCATCAAAATCTTTTGGCAAAACATGGATAATGAACCCCACATTTGAAACGAATTGGATGATCAGGTGCAGCGCAAACCTGTTTTGAATGACCTGCATGGTTGGGAAATATATGAAAATGGACTTTAGGGACGACGAAGATTCGGACTGGCAGCCCCCTGGTTGGTCTTATTTAAAGCCGCGCCGGCAGCTGCTGACAGCTCTGGTTGTGGTTGGCTGGACATTGGTACAGTTCGCGCTGGGCGAGCGGCTTTACCTCAGCTTAAGTTTGATCCTCTTCATATTAATGACGCTGTTGCAGGGCCGGACAGCCAGCGTATTGCTGGGCTGTGCCGCACTGCTGCTGGTCTTCACGCAAACCAACGTCTGGCAGGGGGCGCAGCATCTCTTCGAAAAAGATGCCCAGGTTGCCCAAAACATGCCGGCCAATTTGCAGGAGATCCTTGCACCGGATAGCGGTAAGAAACAGGCTTTGCCTATGCTGGTCTATTACATGCTGCAGTTCATGCAGAAACACCCCCTCCAGGATTTCAGCCTGGCCGGGCAGAAATTCCAGGACCAAAAAACCCAGCAGCGCATCATAGAATCAGCCTGGCCGGCCAGGCTGGACCCGGTTTCGAAAAATGTGTTTGTTCTGCCAGATGCCATGGCAGATTACAAGACCTGTACCGTCATAGACCAGAGGATAAATGTGGAGCTTGTCCGTTGCCCTTGAATTGTTGAAGCTACTTTTTATACTTGGGCTTGGATTGACCTGTCTAACCGGCCAGGGCTGGTTATTGGTCGGCCCGCTGCTGCACGGCCATCTGGTTGTGCGAAAAACGGGTCCGTCGCTGCCAAAGGAAATCCCACTGGCGCTGCTGTGTGGGCTGATACTTAACTATGGGATCCTGCTGGTCGTCCAGTCTTTGCCGATCAGTTTGTGGGTGGCGGGTATTGCGGGCCTGCTCGGGGCCGGGGCTTATGGTTTTGCGATCTTCCGAAGTGGTCGGCAGTCCCCAACCGCACCCGCATCTATTTGGCGCTGGATATTGGCTGGGCTGGCTGGCATACTCAGCCTGGGACCGATCCTTGCAGAGCCGATCCAGGACTGGGATGCTCGTTCGATCTGGTTCTTCCAGGCCCGCATGCTTTACCTGGCGGGCAGTTTGGGGCCAATTGCTGGCTGGCAAAGCGCAGGGATGGATTTCGCACATACCGATTATCCCAAAATGCTGGCTGGTCTGGCAGCGCAAGTGGCGCGCGGGGTTCTGTTTTGGAATGAATACCTTCCCAAGGCAGCCGTGTTCTTTTTATTATTTCCTGCCATCCTGTGGCTGGCCAGTTTAGCCCGCCGGTCTGTTAGCTCGTTGATGCTGTGCCTGCTGCTTTTTTTTGGTTTTTACCAGATCGGAAGAGCGTCGTGTAGGGAAAGAGTGTTCAGAGCCGT
>CAZLJB010000803.1:0-1802 GCA_964559195.1 uncultured Anaerolinea sp.
TTGCCAAAACGTGTTGACACAAATATTCAATGAAGGTATCCTACTTGTATTGTACATCAAGCAAAATTCCTTGTAACGTATTTTGCCCAATTTATTTACAAAATCGAGCAATGCATGCTTCAGCCATCCTTATTTGAAATACCCCGTATTACTGTTACTGAATTTACCCGCCGGGTTCGCCGCCTGCTGGAAGGCGATCCAGCCCTGGGTGATGTCTGGGTGCGCGCCGAGGTGTCCAATTTTTCCCGTCCGGCCTCGGGACATGTATATTTTACACTTAAGGATGCCGGGGCATCACTTCGCTGCGTGATGTGGAAGGGCGATGCTTTCAGGATCCGGGGAATGTCTGTTCAGGATGGTCTTTCAGTTGAGGTTCATGGCAAAATTACCGTTTATGAGCCCGCTGGTCAGTACCAACTTGTAGTGGATTTACTTCGCCCGGCCGGTGAAGGCGCCCTGTTTGCTGAATTTATGCGTTTAAAGGCCATGCTCGAGGACGAAGGGCTCTTTGAAGTGGAACGGAAACGTGAGGTGGGTAATTTCCCACTCACTATTGGGATTGTGACATCTCCAACTGGTGCTGCTCTGCAGGATATGCTCAACGTATTACGCCGTCGACTGCCTTTGGCCAGGGTGGTTTTGGCGGCTTGCCCGGTTCAGGGCCTGGATGCACCGGCTGCGCTAGTGCAGGCTATTCAAAAATTAAATACAATTGTAAAACCTGATCTGATCTTATTGGCGCGTGGCGGAGGTTCCATTGAGGATTTGTGGGCATTCAATGACGAGCGGGTTGTTCGGGCTGTAGCCGCCTCGCAGTCACCCATCATCACTGGTGTGGGTCATGAAACTGACTTTACATTGGTTGATTTTGCAGCAGATAAGCGCGCGCCCACGCCTACCGCTGCTGCTGAATTGGCGACACCTATCACGCTCCTTGATCTTGCGGGTGCCTTAAACGCAGACCGGCAGCGGTTGGATGAGATGATTGGACGTCAGATTGCGAATCGGTGGACAGCGATCGAATCACTTAACGCGGGACTACGTTATTATTCACCAATCCGTCGATTACAGACTGAAGCCCAGCGACTTGATGATCTGACACACCGGGCTGGGCGTGCCCTGGCTCAGCGCCTGGCCCTTGAATCGGCTCATCTTATTGGCACCAGCCGCAGGCTGGAGTCGCTGAACCCATTGGCTGTCTTGCGTCGAGGCTATGCTGTTGTGTCACGCATGCGCGATGGAGAGATTGTTCAGAGTGCCAGCCAGGCTCCGGTGGGTTCAGAACTGCGCGTACGCCTGGCAGATGGTGGCCTGGATGTGATGGTGCAGCGTCCCGTTTCAGGTTGAAACACAAGCATTCATTTTTATAGGAGGCATAATGTCGCCATCAGCAGCATCCCGCACCAATAAAGGCACAACTTCGAATGTGGAGGACCTTTCCTATGAAGCGGCCTTCACTGAGCTAGAATCAATCGTAGCTGCCCTGGAAAACGAAGGCCGTTCTCTGGATGAGTCCCTTGGATTGTATGAGCGTGGGCAAATACTGGCAGCGCATTGTGCAAAACTTTTGGAAAGGGCCGAGTTGAAAGTCCGTGCTTTAAGCCCCGACGGGCTGATTGATTTTGAAGGGCAGGCCTGATATGCCGATTTCTGGAATCCTTGAGAATCCATCCTTGATGACTGCCATTCTCGCCTGGTTGATGGCACAAATTCTCAAACCACCCCTGGAATATTTGCGAAAAGGGAAATGGAATTGGAGATCGGAAGAGCACACGTCTGAACTCCAGTCACCTGAAGCTATC
>CAZLJB010000804.1:0-1801 GCA_964559195.1 uncultured Anaerolinea sp.
CCATTGCACTTCTCCTTTAGTGAATAATAACAGCGGGATTCTACCACGCCCACAGGCTTCGCCACATAAGAATTCAATCAGAGCATTTTTTCATAGCTGACTGGCAACCTGAAGATTTGCCTTCTTGGGAAAATGCTGCTTACAAACCCAAGCAGACTTGACTTTTTAGCAAATTGGTGTACAATTAGTACAAAGATACAAAGATACAATAATTCGCTAGAGGAAACAACCCATGCCTGTATCAATTGACCTGCGTTCGGATATACCCATATATTTACAACTGGTAGAACAGGTCCGCCATCAGGTGGCCAATGGCGAGCTCAAACCCGGGGACCAGCTTCCGACTGTGCGCGCCCTGGCATCAGAACTGCGGATTAACTTCAATACGGTCTCTCGTGCCTATCGCCTGCTTGATGAAGCCAGGATCATATCCACCCAACAGGGCCGGGGAACCTATATACTGGAACTGCCGCCGCCTGAAATTACCGAAAGGCTGCGGCAGGAGTCGCTCGATGCCTTAACCAGGAATTACCTTGGACAGGCTCAAAAATTGGGTTTTTCAATCACTCAAATCATCGAACGTATCAATTCGGAAGCAGGTCATGTAATAAGGTAAACTGTACAAATAACTCACCATGAGAAACAATAACTTGTCAATTAAATTATGTGATCCGGAAAACATTTTCAAAAGATCAAATTTTGATCAGCACAATCATCCTGTCGCGAAAATCAAATTCATTACGATGGTCCGAACTGCAATCCTGGATGCAGTTCGGATAAAGGAAAAACTTCACATTTTTGACCGGGCCATCTGAACTCAGATTGGCCCAAACCACATCACCACAACCCTCCAATCGAAACTTCACCTTTTGCTCTATCATTAAACACGACCAGCACATTGTTTCACGTGAAACATTAAAAAGGAAAAAATGTCAACCAAAAACACGCTTCTCGTTTCCATCATAATAATTCTGATCGCCAGTCTGGCTGGAATCTTGCTTTGGAATCAACTACCCGATTCAATGGCCTCGCACTGGGGTGTAAACGACCAGGTCAATGGATACACAACCAAGTTCCTGGGTGTCTTCTTGATGCCGGTTATCGCGACTGGCATGCTGCTGCTTTTCCTGGTTATACCCACCATAGACCCGCTCAAGGCCAATATTAAGCAGTTCCGTGAATACTTTAACACATTCATCGCATTGATCATTACCTTCCTGGTTTATATCCACGCCTTGACCCTTGTGTGGAATATGGGTTACACAAGCTTCCGCATGAGCACGGCCATGCTGCCCGGTATGGGCTTACTATTTATTTTCATGGGCTTAATGATCACCAAAGCCAGGCGGAACTTTTTTATCGGCATCCGTACCCCGTGGACTCTTTCCAGCGATAAAGTCTGGGACGAGACTCACCGCCTGGGCGGAAAGCTCTATATGGCCGCCGGGGTGCTTGCTCTTTTTGGAGCATTTTTTCCAAATCATGCCCTCTGGTTTATTATGTTCCCGATCATTGGCGCATCACTGGTTTCAGTGGTTTACTCTTACGTTCTCTTTCGGCGCGAATCTAATAACTAACCTGACTCAATCAGGCAGTGTTCCCTTTTAGGGTTCAGGTGTTCTCGTGTGGTTTACTGGATTGTTTCACGTGAAACACAGCAACTGCCCTTGTGTTGGCCCAGGTTAAAAATAGCTCGCTCTTTTCTTGTGCGTCTCAAATAAAAAGTATCTACGCAAGGTGAATTGTGCTGCGCTTTTGTAAATATTCGACTTCCCTTTTTTAAGCTGATTTATTTCAAATT
>CAZLJB010000805.1:0-1800 GCA_964559195.1 uncultured Anaerolinea sp.
CCTTTACGGTGGGAACCATTGTGGCCTTTGGTTCGTACCTGGGCCAGTTGTACGGCGCCTTGCAGGGTCTGGCGGGCGCACCTGTCGATTTCAGCACCAGTATGGTCAGCTTTGAACGGGTTTTTGAGATTATTGATCTGCCGCTGGATATTGCCGAGAAAAAGGATGCCAGGGTGCTGCAGGTGGTCAGCGGTGAACTGGAGTTTGATAATGTTTCTTTTAATTACAGCGTAGATGAAAGTAAACTGCTGAGCCAGGTCAAGCGCTATGGGAAGATGGAAGATGTGAAGACAGTATTGAGTGGGCCCCCGGCCTCTGAAAAAAACAGCCCGAAATTGGAGCCGGTCAGAAATTCAAAGATAGGGATAGAGAATGGGGAAGAAGGATTTCGTGAAGAACAGTCCTTTGCTTCACAGGCACGTGATGAAGCCCTGGCCAGCATTTCATTTCACGCCTTGCCCGGGCAGTTGATCGCCCTGGTTGGGCCATCCGGCGCCGGCAAGACTACCACCACCTACCTGATACCGCGGCTGTATGATCCATCCAGCGGAGCGATCCGGATCGACGGGCAGGATTTACGTGATGTAACCCTCGAGTCATTGTCAGCCCAAATTGGCATGGTGACCCAGGAAAATTATCTTTTCCACGATACCATCCGCACCAACCTGACCTATGCCCGTCCGGAGGCCAGCCAGGCTGAAATCGAAGCCGCGGCGCGCGCGGCCAATATCCACGAATTTGTAATGGGTTTGCCCGAAGGATACGATACTGTGGTGGGAGAGCGAGGTTATCGCTTGAGCGGTGGTGAAAAACAGCGTATCGCCCTGGCGCGCGTGATTCTGAAGAATCCCCGCATCCTGGTGCTGGATGAAGCCACCAGCAGCCTGGATAGCGAATCTGAAGCGTTGATCCAGGAAGCATTAAAGCATGTCATGGCCGGGCGGACCTCAATTGTGATTGCTCACCGCTTAAGCACCATTCTATCTGCCGACCTGATCCTGGTCATGGATCGTGGGCGGATTGTTGAACGTGGCACCCATGATGAATTGCTGGCGCGTGGCAGCCTGTATAGCCAATTGTATGAGACTCAATTCAAGCGAGAAATGGCCTGATGATGATAATGTGCGGATTGACGACTTTTTCAGGCCGTACCACCCTGGAATTGCGCTAATGCAAACAATAATCGGTTGATTGCGCCACAAAAAACACTTCGATTTAATATTCCAGAATAGCTTTACGCAGTTGATCCCCTAGTTCGCCTTTAATCAGGATTAGCTCACATTTTGCTTTTAAGGCCGCGCTTTTTTGCGAGAAACTATTAACCAGGACAATGGTGCGAATACTGGTGTAATTTTTATGTATTTCAGTCAGAATGGTTTCGAAATTGGGGATTGCAAACTGATCAACCAGATCTGCGTCCACTAAAAGGATAGCTGGGTGCTGGTTTATCAATGCGGGTTGAATATCATCCGGTTTATTAACATAGCCAGTCATTTCGACTTCATTTATTGTCCCCAGGAAGGTGCGCAGCGAACTTCCCATGATACTGGCCGGTGCAGCAAGCAAAAGGCGAACTTTGTTTTGAGGGAACATATATTGAGCATATCAAGGATCAATACCCCTGTCATCAGCATTTTGTTTAGTTTTGTTTAGGTTTTGCTTAGTTTATTACCGGCATGTTAAACGAAATCTTCATAATGCTTTATAGCTGGATTGTACAATTTTATGTGTACAACCCGACCAGCCTAAAATAGCCTGGGCTTGTTTTTTTGGGCGTAAACAGCCACCTGGCTGCGATTT
>CAZLJB010000806.1:0-1798 GCA_964559195.1 uncultured Anaerolinea sp.
GATAGCTTCAGGTGACTGGAGTTCAGACGTGTGCTCTTCCGATCTGATCGAACCGATTCATCACCGGTTTGAAGCACAGGAACTGCATGGTAAAAGCTGTGAAAAGCGTTGGCCAGATCATAAACATAGGCTGCAATGATCATCGGCCGATATTCGCCGGCAGCTTGTTGAACCAGGTTGGGAAAGCGGGTAATTTGCTCTATCAACTCAATTTCATGGGTAGTCAAAAGGTAATCAAATTTGGCAGAAGGCAACTCAGCGCCATCCGGTAGGATTTTTTCGGCTCGATATTTTTTCAGGATTGAATTTGCACGGACATAAGCATTCTGAATATACGGACCAGTGCGTCCATCAAAACTGAGGGCATCGTTAATCTCAAAAACGATATCTTTGTTGTTATCCACGGCCAGCATTGAATACGCGAGTGCACCCAGACCAATTTTCCTGGCGACACCCTGGCGCTCACTCTCCGCCATTCCTGGGTTCTTTTCGGCAATGACCGAAAGGACGCGCTGGATGGCTTCGTCATATACTTCTTTGAAAAGCACCACCCGGCCACGCCGCGCAGACATGGCGCCTTCTGGCAAACTGACATAACCGTAAGAAAGATGGTGACACTTTTCAGCCTGTGGAAAACCCCACAGCTTGAGAATTGCAAAGGTCTGCTGCATATGCAAAGATTGGCGCACATCGATGACATAGATCGAACGATCGACATGGTACTGTTCAAACTTGACCCTGGCCAGGGCAAGATCCTTGGTCAGATAGAGGGTCGTTCCGTCTGAACGCAAAATAACATTGGTGCGGTATTTTTCCTTGGTCAGCCCAAGTTTCTCGTCAATCTTTACAATCACCGCCCCACCGGTGGGTCGTTCATCCGTGGCAATGTCCCTGGCGATCAATTCATCGACAATAGCCTTGGATGGCTGATCGACTTCGCTCTCAAAAAACCAGACATCGATTTTGGTATTGAGCAAATCCAGGATATCCCGCAATTCTTGCAGGCTCCATTCACGGGTCATCAACCAGAGATCTCGTACCTGCGGATCACCAGAATCCCACTTGCGGTATATTTCACGCCGTTCAGCATCATAAGCTTCCCGGCGAACTTTTTCTTCATCGGTCTCGCCCTCTTTGGCTTCAAGCAGACGGGTGGCTTCAACATAAATATTGGCAAGCCACTGACCGCGCTCATGTACCCCAATTGGTTCTTTGCCCCGGTAAAATTTATCGTATGCCCAAACAACCGTGATGACACCCAGGCCAATATCGCCCGGGTAGGAGGCGCGGATAGTCTCAAAACCAGCAAACTGCACGATCCGGGCCAGTGACTCACCCAGCATGGTATTGCGCGCATGTCCGATATGAAAAGAGTGGTGCGTATTCGGCTGGGCATATTCCACCATTACGCGTTCATTTTTCGTCTCTCCAGCTCCAAAACAAACACCATCCTCCAGGACTTTATTCACCACCCGCGCTGCATATTCAGGAGTGGAAAAGTACAGGTTCAGATAGGCCTTGACCGCTTCAACATGGCTGATATTGGGAATGACACCCAGATAGGCTTTTACTTGTTCTGCTATTTCAGCCGCGCGTTGAGGCACCGGGAGGCCCTTTCCTTTGCTTGCCTTGGTTTCATTGGCAGCCATTTGAAAAAAGGAAACTGAAATTCCCCATTCACCGCTAAACGGGATGGAAGACCATTTCAGTTCGGTTTCTGGGATGTCATTCTCGGCGCAAAAAGCACTGATTCTGGATTGGATGGTTTGCTGCTCTAGTTCGAACATACTTCACCTAT
>CAZLJB010000807.1:0-1794 GCA_964559195.1 uncultured Anaerolinea sp.
GGCGCTTATTTTGATCGGGTTTTGGTGGATGCGCCCTGCTCTGGCGAGGGTATGTTCCGTAAAGATATGGGCGCCCGTGCAGACTGGTCACCTGAGATGGTGGCTGGCTGTGCAGTTCGACAAAAGAATATTTTACATGTAGCCGCCAAGTTGGTGCGGGAGGGTGGTTTTTTGCTTTATTCCACCTGCACTTTTGCACCGGAAGAGGATGAGGGTGTAATTGCACGCTTGCTGCAGGATTTCCCAGAATTTGTAGTCGTTCAGCTGCCGCAGTTTCCGGGATTTTCAGGTGGAAGACCAGATTGGATTGGTGCCGATCCGTCTTTAGCGGGTGCAGTGCGCTTATTTCCGCACCGTTTGCGAGGTGAGGGACATTTTGCCTGCCTGCTGCAGCGCAAGGGTGGTTCAGCAGGTGATCATGTCCGCTCGGCCTGGCTTCCGGATCTTTCCAAAGCTTCGGCCGGATTGTGGCGGGCCTTTGCGGCTGAAACGCTCGGGTTTGAATTACCAGAAGACAGGCTGCAGGTGGCAGGCGAGCGCCTGTATTATCTTCCCGATTTGACCCCGGATTTTGGCCGGTTACGAATTGTACATTCTGGTATTTGGCTGGGCTCATTTAAAAAGGATCGTTTTGAACCAGCCCATCCTTTGGCTTTGTTCTTGAAAAAGGGCCAGGCCAGCAATACGTTTGATTTGCCTGTGCAAAGTCGCGAGCTGGCTGCCTACCTGCGCGGTGAAAGCCTGCCAGCGGATGCGCATGGCTGGACGGTGGTTACAGCCAGTGGTTTTCCGATTGGGTGGGGAAAGGGTGTGCAGGGCATATTGAAGAACCATTATCCAAGAGGCTGGATGATTTAATTTTTGTATCTTTTTTTGCGGAGGCGCTGGTATGGATTTGAATCTGGCTGGAAAAGTCGCGGTGGTAACGGGTGCCAGCCGCGGAATTGGTCACGCAATTGCCGAGGCACTTTCGGCCCAGGGGATGCGGCTGGTATTGGCTGCGCGATCAAAGGATCAGCTTGAACAACTGGCTGCCTCATTGCCATGCGAATCCTTTGTTCAAGTTGCCGATTTGCGTGATCCCCAGGCTTCGGCGGCTGTGATAGAAGCGGCAGAGGCGCGTTTTGGCAGGCTGGACCTGCTTGTTAATAATGCTGGTGCAACAAAGCGCGGCGATTTTTTATCTTTATCGGATGATGATTGGGCGGATGGGTTTGCGCTTAAGTTCTTTGGATCGATGCGCTGCTGTAGGGCTGCCTGGCCGCATCTGGTTGCCAGCCGTGGCAGTATTGTTAATATCGTTGGGATTGGCGGCCAGGCAGGCAGCATGGAGTTTACCATCGGGGGCTCAGTCAATGCAGCGCTGCTCAACCTGACCAAGTCTCTGGCCGATCGTGGGGTTACGGATGGGGTGCGGGTCAATACCGTAAACCCTGGCTCAATCGCCACCGAGCGTTTGCAAACCCGGATTCGCAGTTTTGCAAGCGAACATAACCTGGATGAAACCCAGGCAGCCTTGCAAATGGCCAAAGCCCTGGGAATTGCCCGCTTTGGGCTCCCTGAAGAAATTGCCCGTGCGGTGGCTTTCCTGGCATCACCACATTCTGGGTATATCCATGGCGCAATTCTGGATATCGATGGTGGCCAAACCCGCGCCTTATAAGCCCGTTTATTATGATTATATGCTGCTGGTCAGGGTATGAGTGACCAACGCTGTGGGTTACAACTTTGAGAAAGCTACTTTGCCTTTAACGATGGTGACCATGATATTGGCCTGATCATCCAGCAATACCA
>CAZLJB010000808.1:0-1787 GCA_964559195.1 uncultured Anaerolinea sp.
GGTTTATCCCCTAATTTTTCAGAAATAATTACCAGCGTTGGCGAAGTTTCCAGGAGGATTTTATCCAAGGCCTCAGGCGTCTTCGAAATGGCAAGTCCATAACCTGCAGACCGCAATGCTCGCTCAAGCAGATCTAGAGTTGGGGATGACTCCATGGCAAGCAAAATGAGATTTGTTTTGGGCATGATTCGATTTTACCCCACCTAAGGTTTTGGTTGTTCGATTGGTTGGCTGATCGCCGCCGACAGACGTTTGAGGGTTGTGTGGGTTGTTTCAAGAGCCTGTTTTTGGGTTGGCGTTAATGGTCCCATCTTTTCAGTCAGAGTCAATTCCAATGGATAAAGTGCGGATGTCAGGTTTGATTGGATATCCTGGCGCATGTGCTGTAGCAGTTCATTTTTGCGTTTTTCACCCTGTTGAGCTGCCTCGGCATTTTGTGCAAAGGCACGGAATAAGCGCGCATTGACCAGCGAGATTGATGCGTAATCAGAAATGGCCTCCGCCAGCGTATGTTCACTATCCCCAAAGGGTTTCTCTGCTTTGCGCATAACTGTCAACAGCCCGATTGCCTCATTTTTCACCTTTACTGGGATGACCATGGCAGATTTCCCGAGCGCCGAGATCTTAAATTTTTGTAATGGTTTACCATGTATGGCCAATGTCTCAATCGACATGGCAACCAGCGGCCCAAGACCATCGTCAAAAGGTTTGCCTATTTGCCGGGCTAAAACTTCTGGCAGGTTACGATGAGCCGCGAGCACAAAGGCTTTGGATCTCTCGTCTTTGATTGTCAGCCAGCCAAGATCTGCTTCCGTAACAGTGGTTATGGCCTCAACAATTTTGTCAAACAATACCCGTTGATCTGTGATGGATATCACAGCACGACCGACTGCAAAAATGGTGCTTAACTCCCTGACGCGCTGCTGTAATTCAGCGTTGGTGTGTTTAATTTGCGCATCCAGGGCTTCCCGCGCGCGGTTGTCACGAACCTGTTTTAGTGCGCGTTCCACACAAGAGACGATTTCAGCTTCACGAACCGGAAGCATTAAATAATCACTGGCTCCCAGCCGGAAGGCCTGGATAATTTTGGATTCCTGCCCTTTTTCTGCCATCACAATCATGGGTATCGCCATACCTTGTGAAGTCAAAGCCACCAGGATGTCTTTGCCGCTCAGTCCGGGTAAATTAATATTGGTGATCACCAGATCTGGTTGGAGCTGGATTGCCTGACGAATTGCGCTCGAACCGTCTGATGCCAGGCTTACCTGGTACCCAAAGGGTTTGAGCGCCTGGCGGGCGATTAAATCACTGATGCCAGGGTCACTTTCCACAACAAGGATTTTTTCAGATGGACTGTTTGCCATATCAATTTATAATAGCATGAATCTATTTTTTTAGTGTTTTTAGATTTGAAAGGCGCAGCTTTTTTTGCCGAGGAAACCAATATGCCTGAAAAATTCGTTTGGTGGCGGGATGGTATCATCTATCAAATTTATCCCCGCTCATTTTTAGATTCAAATGATGATGGGATCGGAGATATTCCTGGTATTATTTCCCGGCTGGATTACCTGGCGAACCTGGGCGTAGATGCAATCTGGCTTTCTCCAATCTATCCCAGCCCGGATGCTGATTTTGGATATGATATCAGCGACTATACTGATGTCGATCCACGTTTTGGCAGCCTGGCGGATTTTGATCAGATGGTGTCGCAGGCTCATTTGCGGGGGATACATGTGGTGTTGGACATGGTTCTCAATCACACATCTGACCAGCATTCCTGGTTTTTA
>CAZLJB010000809.1:0-1787 GCA_964559195.1 uncultured Anaerolinea sp.
TCGAAAATTTGACATTGTCAAATTACTCACAGGGTGTCTTCCCATGGGAAAAAACCTCCCAAAAAAGAAAAGAAGGCGTTTTTTAGTGGAGTTTTCACGGAAGACCACCCGTGAAAACTCCACTTGCGGTGAAAACATTGGATGCGGTTGAGATGCGATTTGCTTAAGCAAATCGCGGCGAAAAGTCACTTACGGCTTGACCACAAACTCGGCTCCGGCGCTGCGACCGGCCACATCCGGGAAGTAGAATTCCTTGGCGGTGGTGGGCAATACGTGGAACTGCCCGGCGGTGCTGGCACGCGCCATGTAGGTGATGGTATAGGTGCCAGCGGGCAGATAGTCAGCTGACATGACAACTTTTTCATCATAGATCTGTTTGTAATAGAAATACCACCACCCCCAACCAAAGCGATCGAAATCCTGAGGCTGGTATTGGGTTGGCACCTGCTGGGAAGTCGCCAGGGATGTATCAACAGCTTCCAACCCGGCGGGCAGACGGTCATCAACCACAACATAATGCAGGCTTTGCGGGACAACCAGGGTCAGGCGAACCTGGACCAGATCGCCACGCGCGGCTGAAGTGATGGGTGTTTTAAGATCATCAGCAAGATAATACTGTTGCGAAACCATGATGCCCTGGTCGAGAGCCGGGATATCCTTGACCGGCAGAGTGTAATCCATATATGCGGTGTAATAGAGCACCCCAGGGCCGCTGCTGCGCGTCAGGACAAGATAATTCACCTGGTCCGCCAATAGTTTCTCGACACCCAGACGTAGAGAGGTGGTCTCGGACAAATGAGCGGTATCCGCCTGCTTGGAGGCAATCAAATCTCCATTAAGACCAATTGCATACTGATAATCTGTCTGGAGTTCACCCGAGAGCGAGAGCCAGTTGGTCAGCGCCATCAACGACCAGGCGGTTTCCTGGGTGGAATACCAATGGCTGCCATCACGATGCATCATTAACCAGCGAATTCCATCCGGGATTAGCGGGTTCTGAGGGTCAACCTGGATCAGGGCGTTAAGTACAATGGCGGTGGTGCGCAGATCTGTATTCCAATTCCAGTAATCAGGTTCTTTTTCATTCCACCAGGTTCCGGCGGCCGATTTTGCAGCAGCGCTGTTGATGTCTGAGAGCAGGGCCTGGATACGCTGATCCTGTGGATCTACCAATTGCATGGCTTGCAATAGAAAGGCTTTTCCGTAAATAGCCAGCCCTTGCTTGCTGGCGTACAGGGATGACACCTGCCCTCCATTCGGGCGACCAGCCTGTGCGAGAGCATAAAGCATGAAAGCAGCCTGGTTATTTTGCCAGGTATCCGTGTTGGTAAAGCTGGATTGGAGCTGGGCTTCCAGATAGGTCAGACCCTGCTCCTGTGTATTGGCAGGAACAGTGTAGCCAGCTTTGGCGGCCTGCACCAGGCCGATAATGACATAGGCCGTGGTAGTGGGTTGGCTATCAGAACCAGGCCAGAGGCCCCAACCGCCATCCATGTTCTGATTGCTGATGATGCGCTGCAGGGCAGGCTGAACCTGTTGATCCAGTCCTTTTTGCAGATCGCTGGAGGATTTTCCAGCCAGTTTGAGCGCTTCCAACGAAACCAGGTTGGGCAGGAAGCGCGAAACAGTCTGCTCCATGCATAAATACGGGTAATCGTTGAGGTACGTCAGGCCATCGATGGTGGAGGCTGCCAGGGATGGCGAAACATCCAGGTTGAGGCTGGCACTCAACATTTCTTTATCCGGCGAAACAGGGCCAGGCAAACTGAACGCTTCTGTCAGCGAGC
>CAZLJB010000810.1:0-1779 GCA_964559195.1 uncultured Anaerolinea sp.
ATATTTTTTACGCTCCGGATTCGGAGCCGCATTTCACGACCAGAGGCCATAATTGTCTCCGTTTACGCAATATGTGTATCGCCGAATGTTGGCGTTACGGTATCGCGTATCCCGTTTTCTATACCAGCCAAGTGGCTTTGAATGTACCAAGGGCTTCTCGCAGTTTCTTCTCGGTATCCGCAGTGATTTGTTTCTTATCAACGATGTCTTTACCAAGTTCTGGGTGCGATTGATCCACAAATTTGACCAGGTCGATTTCCCACTGTCGCATTTTTTCAACTGGAACTTCGTCAGCAAAACCGTTTGTCCCTGCGAAAATAGTAAGAACCTGATGCGCCAAAGAAACCGGTTCGTATTGTGGCTGTTTCAGGATTTCCTGCATTCGGCGACCGCGATTGAGCTGATTTTGAGTAGCTTTATCCAGATCAGAACCAAATTGGGCAAACGCCGCAAGCTCACGATACGATGCCATGTCCAATTTCAATCGTCCGGCGACCTGGCGCATTGCTTTGGTTTGAGCCGCACCACCTACGCGGGAAACGGAAATGCCAACGTTAACCGCCGGGCGAATGCCCGCATTGAAAAGATTCGATTCCAGGTAGATCTGGCCATCTGTAATTGAAATTACATTTGTTGGAACATAAGCCGACACGTCACCGAGCAAAGTCTCAATAATTGGCAGTGCCGTTAAGGACCCACCCGTTTTGGCGACTTTGGCAACCTTGAAACCATCGCCTCTGGCCTTGATGACTTCTTCTGCATCATGCTTGGCCATTGGGCCAGCGAAAATTTTGCCGTCGACTGAATCGTTGACTTCTGCAATAGTTCCATCAAAGGAATTATTTACGATGGTGTAGTTAACAGACATTCTAGCAGCGCGTTCGAGAAGTCGGGAATGGAGATAGAACAAGTCACCCGGATAGGCTTCACGACCAGGCGGACGTCGCAGTAGAAGAGATACCTGGCGGTAAGCCCAGGCGTGTTTGGAAAGATCATCGTATACAACCAGCGCATCGCGCCCGGTTTCCATAAATTCTTCGCCAATTGCGCAACCGGTGTACGGAACTATGTATTGTAAGGCGGCGGATTCATCCGCCGATGCCACTACAACGATAGTATTTTCCATCGCGCCATTCTTTTCAAGAAGTGCAACTGTTCGTGCTACAGCTGATTTCTTTTGACCAATGGCTACGTAGATACAGACAAGATCTTTGCCTTTTTGATTAATGATTGTGTCGATGGCAATCGCAGTTTTTCCGGTTTGCCGGTCGCCAATGATCAGTTCTCGCTGTCCACGACCAATTGGTATCATTGCATCGATGGCTTTTATACCGGTTTGTACTGGGGTGTCAACGTCTTGTCGCCCAACAACACCGGGAGCGATGCGTTCGATTGGGCGGTATCCGCTAAATTGGACCGGCCCTTTTCCGTCAATAGGTTCTCCGAGAGCGTTAACCACCCGGCCGATAAGACCGTCGCCAACCGGTACTGACGCGATACGTCCGGTACCGCGTACGGTCATGCCTTCAGCGATTTCGGAGTATTCGCCCATGATAATTACACCAACACTGGATCGCTCCAGGTTGAATGCAATGCCAATAACGCCATTCGCAAACTGAACCAGTTCTTGAGACTTTATATTGGCTAAGCCTTTCACCCGGGCGATACCATCACCGGCTTCGGTAACTGTGCCAATATCACTGACACTTACCTCGGGCTCGAACACATCGATTTGTTTTTGAAAATCGCTGGTGATTTGATTGATCAGGTCTGTCATTT
>CAZLJB010000811.1:0-1773 GCA_964559195.1 uncultured Anaerolinea sp.
TGGTGCCTGTCTGGGCTGCCCGCTTTCTCCCTCCACGCTGCACGGTTGGGTGGAAGGAACCGTCCGGCAGTTTTTCCCAGAAATCAAGCAGGTCGAAGCGGCCTGAATCAGAAGGAGCGCGTGATTTTCTCAGGAAATTCATGCGCTCCTTTTTTATATCTATTGACGGGGTACTCCTTGGATAAGTGACGTGCCCAAAAAACAGTTGATTTGTTTTTTGTGGATATTCATTTTCATGATTAAGGGCGAGGAACCCAATCTAAGAGTCGCGGTTGTTTGGATTAAATTCGCGCTGGCCAGCCTGCCGTGCTATAATTTTTACTAACCACAATTATCCATAGGAGAAATAATATGAAGAAAAATACATGGACTCTCGCCGTACTCTTACTCTTACTGGCTTCACTGGCCTGCAAAACCTTCACCGGCCTCGGTAACAAGGCACCTTCAGCCGGCAGCGGCGTGGGTGATTCGGTTGCTACCCAGGCTGCCGCCGCCCTTGAAACCATCACAGCCCCCACCCCTTCCGACAGCAGTTCCGATGCACCCACCGCGGAAGCAGCTGGGTCTCAACCCACCGCGGAAGCAGCTGGATCTCAACCCACCGCAGAAAATTTACCAGGCAGCAGCTCCGGGGATGTCAAAACCGAGTTTCCACTCCCGGCAGACATCAGCAACCTGATCGATCTGGGAAATGGTTCGGTTACCTTCCAGGCAAAAATGAGCCTGAAGGATGCCATTGCGTTTTATCGCGAAAGCTTCCTTAAGCAGGGTTACAAGGAACGCGAGATCAACACCGCCATCACCGCTGTCACCTTCAGCCTGGTTTTCGATGGTCATCCGAGCGGAAAAGCCATTGTCGTCCAGGGAGTGGACCTGGGCGGTGGTAGTATCAACATCATCATCAGACTGGACAGCATGTAAGCAACCCGAATTACCGATTTGCCAACCTTTGCTAAATGTTTCAACATTCTTTACAGTTTCTTCATATTAGAGCGATATCCTATATAAAGTAACCTGGATCAAATAAAAACAGCTCACCAGGTACTTACTTCAAGGAGAAAAACTAAAATGAAAAAACTACTGGTTATCGGTTCTGCAGTCCTGGTCGCGCTGGTGATTTTTGGCGCTGGTTTCTTTTTCGCTCAATCCAACCTGGTCAGCGCGGCTGGCCTGCCAGCCGGTTTTGGCCCGGGCGGTATGATGGGCGGGCGCGGTGGGATGGGACAGATGCACGAGTATGTTGAACAGGCCCTGGCTGATAAACTCGGCATGAGCAAGAGCGATGTTGAAAGCGCGCTGTTGAGCGGCAAGAGCATGCACCAGATCGCGCTGGATAAAGGCATAAAAGAAGCGGATGTCACCAGCCTGCTGAGCGATGTTCACAAGACCGCTTTCGCCAAGGCAGTCAAGGACGGGATCCTGACCCAGACCCAGGCCGATAGCATGCTGCAAAGCCTGACAGCCAACGGTTTCAACTTTGCCGAAGGCCGCATGCACAATGGCGGCGGGCGCGGTCAACGCGGCGGCGGGATGGGTGGCGGGATGATGAACGGCTGGAACCAACAGCCTGCAGCAACTGCGACCAAGGTTCCGTAAAATAATCCAAATATAAGCAACAAAAAGCTGGCGGATAAACCGCCAGTTTATTGTTGCTTTGTCAATCTCGCCCATGTTTTGAAGGAAAATCGCCCGCAAGATTCTATTTTGAGAGATTAACATAACCATGGAAAAAGCCCTGTCTGCCTCTGCCCAAAAAATCCAGGACGCGCTCAA
>CAZLJB010000812.1:0-1764 GCA_964559195.1 uncultured Anaerolinea sp.
TTTTTCGTGTATTTAGTGTGTTTCGTGGTAAAAGCCTTAAAATCCTCCCCACAAAACACAGTCGCCAAGATCAACCCCTGCCAGGCAGTAAACCCTCATAAGGTTTTCCTTCGTGCAGCTTGGTGATAAATTTTCTTGCGTTGCGAAACAGTACAAGCATCCAACTAAAGATACGCTAGTCTTGAACTAGAATTGGAAATTTTTTGATAAGCACAATGAAAGATCAAGTTCAAAAGAATAAACCATCTACCAGCCAGGTTCTAATCATAGCCCCTCATTTCATCATTCAAATCATGGTTCAGACAGCCCGGCATTCCTCCACTGGTTGAAAGGGAAAGGATTGAAACCATTTTCACATCTACCCACCACTCTTCAGTTTTGATTATTCCGCCGGAACGAACAAATAGCGCTGGTTTTCCCTGCGCAAAAACTTCTTTTCATTTTGGGTATGTGTTCTAATTTGAAAAAACCCCTTGTGATTAGCTTCATCCACAAAGAGAAAATATTGGCAATAACGCAAAAGTTACTTTTATGGGAAAAGTCCGTGGCACATGTCCCGAACGCCTGTGGTAAACGAAGCCCTGAGCAACGCATTTTGGCGTCGCACAGGGCTCGAAAGCATTGAAAAACGATACTTCGTACTGCATTACTCTTGTTGAACCGCCGGATGCGGACCCGCATGTCCGGTGGTGTGAGAGGGGGCGGCTAGCCGCCGCTCCCTACTCGATTATTAATTACAAACCATTTGTAAAATAAAGTGCAGATGAGATGGTGTAAATTGAATTATTCCGAAGGTGCGCGTCTGCCAGCCGAGTTTCTGATGAGGTGCTGTTGGCTTACTTTATAAACTGCTCATTTTGCTTCCAGGCAACCGTACGATTTCTGCCTTGTTCTTTAGCCATAAACATAGCCTTATCCGCGCAAATAATCAAGTCGTCCATGCTGAGCGGTTGATCCGGATTCAGGCAAGCCAGGCCAATGCTGACGGTTATCCGGAGGGATACCTGATCTAACCGAAATTCCTGTTGAGCGACAGCCTGGCAAATCCGCTCCGCGACGGCGAAACATTGGTCAAAAGGTATACCAAGCACCAAGACAACAAACTCTTCGCCGCCATAGCGCCCCGCCACATCGCTGGGGCGCAGCGTCTTCTTGATTCTCGCTGCGAAGGCTGACAAGACTTCATCCCCGGCTTTGTGACCATACAGGTCATTTACACTCTTAAAGTGGTCAATATCCAGCATCAATATCGCCAGATGGCTTTTCTCAATTTTAACCCGCTGAAAGGCGGATTCCATGATTTCACGAAAACCCCGCCGATTAGCAAGACCGGTTAAAACGTCGGTTACCGCCAACTCGCGGTATAAGTCTGCCTGTTTACGGGTTATCTCGATTCGGTTGAGGATTTCGAGGTTTTTGACCCGCTGGTCAGATTTTTCGTTAAAGATCTTGACATAGGAAGCGTGGAAGGCTTGAAAATGATCCAGGGCTGATTTAAAATCCTGTTTTTCTTTATAGATCCCGGCCAGATGCTCGTTGATCAAGGATATATTGGTGATTGAATTTATCTTTTCTGCAATCTGGAGTGCCGAAAGGCTCTCTTTTTCGGCCTGATCAAGCTTGCCTTTGATCTGCAGGGCACGGCTGATTTCCAGGGAATAAGTGATTTCAAGGAGCTGGCTGTTGTTCTGGCGCGATAATTCGATACCTTCCTGTAATAAGGCCATGGCCTGATCATCATTTCCAAGGGCGAGATGAATGGCG
>CAZLJB010000813.1:0-1764 GCA_964559195.1 uncultured Anaerolinea sp.
CAACACCTGAGGCAGTACCGCATAACGGATAGTTTGCCAGCGGGTAGTTCCCAGGGCCAACGAAGCCTGGCGCAGTCCCTGTGGCACAGTGGACATTACTTCATAGGTCACCGCTATGATAAATGGAGCGATCATGACAGCCAGCACCACCGAACCGGAAAGAATGCTGAACCCGGTCGGGTTTTTACCTGCAAAAAACGGGATAAAGCCCAGATAATGCCTGAAAAACGGGGCAATGGTATTCCCAACCAGTGGGACAATCGCCAGGACACCCCAGACCCCGTACACAACGGATGGGATGGCTGCCAGTAGATCCAATAAGGGTTTCATAACCATGCGGGTAGATGCCCTGGCATATTCTGAGAGATAGAGTGAGGTCATCAGGCAGGGTGGTACCGCTAAGATAATTGCAACGCCGGTCACCCAAAAAGTGCCGGCAATGAAAGGCCAGAAGCCAAAGAGCTTTTCGTCGGGCTTCCAGACTGAGCTGGTTAATAATTCCCAGATTGAATGACTTTCAAAGAGTGGCCAGGTGCGTATCACCAGCATGACTAGGATGATGAGCGCCAGGGCTATTGGAAAGACCGAAAAAACAAAAAACGTCCGCCCGGCCCAAAAATTCTGCTGGCGGCGTAAAGATAAGCGGGGAGGCCGGTTTTCCCGGCCATCCCCAGATGTTTTTTTTTGTTCTAATTTGCTCATTTAACTTTGGCGAGCGACTCGGCCAGCTTGTCGGGCGTCAGCTGTACAAACCCTGCTTCGGGAATGAACTTCTGACCATCCGTCAGAACCCATTGAATAAAAGTCTGTACCAGGGCCGTTGGCTTCCCTTTTGTCACGAAATTTAGCACGCGTGCCGGAGGTGAAGGATACTTGCCAGTGGCAACTGCATTCGTAGCCTTGGACAGGGTATCGATTACTTCGTCAGCATCGGCTTTGCCGTTTTTATTTGCATCGACTGGCGCTACAATCGCGCCTGCCGGCAGGTTGCCAGTGGATAGATCAAAGGCGTAACCGAGGTTATTGTACCCGATTCCGAGGGGATCTTTTATGACGGCATCCAGCAAACCGGGGTCGGCGTTTACGCCGACCCCCTTGATGTCGGCCTGGGTTTTGCCACCCAGGAATTGCGCCCACACATCCGCCGCCCCAGCTGCATCTGAACGAGTATAAACATGGATTTCGTTCGTGATCTCTGGTTTTCCAACAACTTCGCCCCAGGTCTTGATCTCGCCAGTGATAAAGATCTTAGCAAAGACTTCCTTTGAAATGCCATTTGCCAGGATGTCCGCGATGACAGGGTTTTTGGCATTCACAACCGGGAAGACTGCATCTTTCACCACGCCCACAGCAAAAGCGCCTTTTGCTTCTTCTTCAGGTTTGACAGAGCGTGAAACCATGCCGATATCCACCGCGCCGCTCAGGGCATCAGTCATACCTTTTCCAGCCCCACCACCCGAGACATCGAACTGGACATCCGGGTAAATTTTTTGGAATTCTTCCGCCCAACGAGTCATCATTGGGTAAAGAGCAAACGCACCGGATGCAGAAATGATACCAGTAAGTTTGACAGGTTGGGCAACGCTGGGCGTTGCGGGCGCAGATGATGCGGCATCTGCTGCCGGGGCTGGGGCGGGCGCAGCACTGCCACATGCGCTGGCCAAAAGTGAAAGTAATACCAGCAGTGAAACCAGGATCAGATTGTTTTTATTCATTTTTTCTCCATTGATTTGATGTCGACAATTTCTATTGTGAAAGTAGGTT
>CAZLJB010000814.1:0-1760 GCA_964559195.1 uncultured Anaerolinea sp.
CGTGTCCTTGCATGGCGAGCATGGCGAGTGCAGCGAGTTGCAATCCTGCAATCCAGCCTTCAGTTCGGGCTTCCAGCGCGGAGATGTCCGGGGCAGTGAGGTTCAGGCCAATCATCCGGTTGAGAAATTCGACGGCTTCGGATGGAGTAAAACGCAAGTCGGCAATGCGCAGTTCGGTCAATTGGCCCCGGACGCGTAAACGGGCCAAGGGTAGATTCGGATCCTCGCGGGTGGTGATGACCAGGTGCATGTGTGGCGGCTGATGCTCGAGCAAAAAGGTCAGGGCATTATCTACCGCCTTGGAATCAACAAGGTGGTAGTCGTCAAGGACCAGGATGAAATTATCCGGGAAAGTGGTGATTTCATTGAGGATGGTTGTTAGAATCGATTCGGTTGGTGGAGGCTGCGGAGATTGGAGTATTCGCAACACCCCTTCTCCAACATTCGGTCGAATCGTCTGCAAAGCCGTGATGAGATAAGTTAGAAAACGTATAGGATCGCCATCCGCTTCGTCCAGCGAAAACCAGGCGACTGGCTGCCCACAGCCTGCGACCCATTCGCTGACCAGCGTGGTTTTCCCAAAGCCAGCCGGGGCAGAGATAAGAGTCAGTTTGTGGCCCGCAGAGAGACCTTCGTTGAGCTTTTCGATCAGGGGAAGACGCGAGACAATTTTAGGTCTGGGAGGGGGGATGTAAAGTTTGGTGGCTAAAATTGTTGTAAACATACATTTATTATACATAATATCGCACAAAAAAGACCGGATATAGCTATAACTGTAAGTTGACAGGGGCAGACCCTGCAATCCCAAATTACGGTTTGCAAATAGGTGGCTACTGGCAACCTGGTGGTACACTCAACCATTCTGCCAGGTAACAGCGGGTGGTATTTGCTATGTTAGCCCGCGCCACGCTTTACGAAGCATACTTTCTTAGATTTGCTCTGCTCGTGATTTTATTGCCTGGTTCATTTCTTCAAAGCCGCATCGCGTATCTGTGTCAAGGCTGCACGCGAATAAAGGAACAAGCAATCCTGTGAAGACTTCACGTTGGGTAAAGCAATCGCGATTCGCGTCAAGGGTCTCAATAGTGAAAGTGTGGGGTTGGGCCGGCCCAGATATTTTCGCATCCATCTGCTTGTTTACATTATCCCCACCCAAACCAGGTTTGCAGTTTGTTCCGAAGATAGAAAGTCAGCAAGGGTCTCATAATGTAACAGCACTGATCTAAGAGATAAAAACAGATGGAAAAATCATAAGAGCACAGAATGGGCTGCTAAAAACCTCAAGACATTTAATCATCCCTATCTTGTCGAAGGATGATAGCGCTTTGGCGCGGCACGCAGAAATGGGGCATAATTGAGAAAGGGTCTCACCAATCCCGCAGCTGCCGCTGAGCCTTTTCCTAGAACAGCCCTTATCACCAGGAATGTTCGTCTGGATATAAAAAAAATCAAAGATAGGATCAGGATAATTTATGCCAACCAATCAACAACGCGTTGCAATGATTACAGGAGGAAACAGTGGAATTGGATTCGCCATTGCAATCAAATTGGCAGCGAAAGGTTTTGCCGTAATGCTGGCCTCACGCAACCAACAAGCCAGTGGGAAAGCAATCGCGCGGATCCATGCCGTCAATCCGAAAGCTATCGTTGAATCAATTCCGCTTGACTTGTCTTCATTCGCATCTGTGCGACAGTGTGCATCCGCGTTTCAAGCCAAAGGTTACCCGTTGCACATCTTGATCAACAATGCCGGTGGATCA
>CAZLJB010000815.1:0-1760 GCA_964559195.1 uncultured Anaerolinea sp.
TTCCCGGCACTACTTTATTATTTATTGATGAAATCCAAGAGTCAAAAAACGTGATGGAATTATTACGGTTTTTTGCTGAAGAGAAACCAGAATTGCATGTGATGGCAGCCGGGTCTCTTCTGGAAGCGAAAATAGGTCGGGATTGGTCGATACCAGTTGGTCGAGTGGAATACCGCTACTTGTATCCTTTAACCTTTTTCGAGTACTTAAAGGCGAGAAAAAAGACGGCTTTGCTGGCGGCTGTGGAAACGATCCAGTTGGGAGATCTCTTTGCTTATGGAGGGTTGGCTGGAGAATTGTTCAAAGAATATGTCATGGTGGGAGGAATGCCGGAAGTGGTTAAAAGTTTCATTGAGACTGGTGATTACAGCCAGACACGGGCGATATTCAACCGCTTGCAAACAGCATATTTGGATGATATTGGGAAATATTCCAAATCAAAAGAAAATAATAAATATCTCGAGCTCGTCCTGGAATATGGACCAAGGGTGGCTGGAACTATTTTTAAGTATGAAAATTTTGGTGGGTCAAATTATCGCAGCCGAGAGATGGGCGATGCCGTTCAAACTGTTGAAAAAGTAATGCTGCTCAAGCAAGTATTGGCTGTTAATTCGACAGCCTTGCCCATCACGCCCAAAAATATTCGTCCCAAAAAGATGATCTGGTTGGATGTGGGTTTGGCTAATTTTGTTAATAATGCTTATCGGGAAATGTTGGTTGGAGAGTATCAGGGCAAGATCATGGAACAGGTGGTGGGTCAGAGTTTATTGGCAGGTGCAACAAGCAGACCGTTCGATCTTTTTTATTGGTCAAAAGACAGGGATGAAGGTAGCGCTGAGGTGGATTTTTGTTTTCAACATCAATCCCGACTGGTAGGCATGGAAATCAAGTCTGGCAATGTGTCCCAAATGAAATCGCTTTTTAGCCTGGGTAGTATCGACCCAACTGTGTCACTTGTGCGGGTATCGTGGGATGATTTAAAAAATGAGACCTGGAAGTTTTCGGGAAAAGAATACAAAGTGTTATCCATTCCATTTTATTTGATAGATCGCTGGCAAGACTTTCTGCTGCAGTAGTTCATTCATCCTCAGGCCAGTTATGAAACAAAATTACACCATTGCAAAAGATACCGAAAGGCAACTACGAGTTTTAACTCTGAGCTTATACAAAAAAGGTGCATAATTTATTGATTGAGAAGTCCAAAATAGAGCAGTCTACGACAGAAGCGGTCAGCAAGAAATGAACATTGTGCAATGTCTTGCCCTCAGGAGATTTGGGATTTTTGCGTTCATCGTCGCGATCCGCTAAGCGAGCAAACACAGGCGGCGGGAGTGGTTGCCTTGGACGAAAGTTAAGGGCTGACCCCCTGTTGAATATCAGGTGGAACGTTTTTTAAAAATCATGAAGTTTACTGGATATGGCTCTCTTGCTTTCCGTTCTGCCTGAATGGGCGGAGTACCTGTTGGCCGAGGGGCGCAAGGCTGAACTGGTCGTTGATCTGGAAAAGTTCGGCCCAACCTTCATCTGTCTGCTCAGCATGATCGCTACGTTTGTCCACTCGCCAAATACAAGAGGCTCCTGCCTGTTGTGTTTGGCGAGATGTGTATTCAGCTTAAGTTTGGAGTACAATTCTTAAAATGAGAAGAATTACAGTCTGCGCGATTATTGGAAAATGATTTGTAAGTTCAGAATGAGGATACCATGTTAAACCAGGTCACAATTCAAAGCCAAACAAAAAAGCCAATCAAACCTTTGATTGA
>CAZLJB010000816.1:0-1752 GCA_964559195.1 uncultured Anaerolinea sp.
CGAGATTTCTGCCTGTCTCGTGGGCTCGGAGATGTGTATAAGAGACAGTGGCCCAACAGGCCCAAATTGCATTGCTCGGCGCCGGCAGCCTGGAGATGCCATACGCCACGCTTTTCAGATACGGGTATTTTTCGCCTGAACTGATTGCCGATCTGCATCGGGTTGGGGCGGTTGGCAATGTTTGCGGTTTATATTTTGATATCAACGGCCAGGAAGCCCGCGCCGACTTCTGCGACCGGCTCATTACGATCAATAAAGAAGACCTGCTCTCCATTCCAATCCGAATTGGTGTTGTCGGCGGACTCGATAAGGCCAAACCCATCCTGGGTGCCATACGCGGCGGTTATTTCAACGTCCTGGTGACAGACACCCTGACCGCAAAGCTAGTTTTGGAACAAGCAGAAAAGTGCTGAATTCGCCTTGCAGGTTGGATATTACAGCTCAAAAAAACAAGCCAGGACTATTGACAACCAAAATAAAATTTGCTATACTCACATACGTGAGCGTTTATTCACGTATGTGATTTCGACGCTTTATTCTTTAGCAATACAGGTCAGCTTAACCAGATGAGAGTCGCGCCGCCATATTTCAGAGTGTCAGCGCAAACCAATGTCCAAACGGAGGAACGTGCTTTCATCCCCAATAACTTGCGAGGCGAAAGCACGCAACGTGGCAATCTCATCATCAGGGTGGAGAACCCCAAGGTCGGGCAGGTGTTGATATCGCCAAAATGCGGCTCAGAATTACAGAATCATTATATAGGTGGATAAAATGGCAAAGGGAAATAAAATATCTGAACAAAGTCAGTCACCAGAACGGATTAATTTACTAACTTATGTAGCCGAAATGTACTATCTGGAAGGCAAAGACCAGTTGGAAATTTCGCGGGTGGTGGATGTCACCCGCTCGATGGTTTCACGAATGTTGACCGAAGCGCGCCAACGCGGTATCGTGGAAATCCGGGTCAACCGGACTTTACAGACCGATCCGGATCTTGAAGCCGCCATGGTCGAACGTTTCGGAATTAAATCAGCCAAAATCATTGCGCTGCGGGGTGCAGATGATGCTGCAGCACTCCAAAACCTGGGCCGCGCCGGAGCGCAGGTGCTTCAAGAATACTTCACACCGTATAGCACAATTGCTCTCGCCTGGGGCACATCGATCAGCGCCACTGTGAATGCAGTCGCAGAGCGCGAGGTTATCCCCATCAAGGTGGTTCAATTGGTGGGCGCCATGGGCGCGCGCAACGAGGAATACGATGGGCATGCGCTCGTTCAGCGCCTGGCCAGCAAGCTGGGCGGGGAAACTTATTTTATCAATGCGCCCTACCTATGCCCGAACGCTGAAGTTGCCTCCGCCATGCTCGCCACCAAGAGTATTGAAGAAACCGTAGCCATGGGCAGACAGGCCCAGGTGGCTCTTTTTGGGATTGGCAGTACCACCCCAAAATATTCAAGCTATTTTCTAGCAGGTTATGTTTCACAGGAAGAAATGGATTGTATCCTTGCCGCCGATGCCGTCGGTGACATTGCCGGCATCCATTTTGACCTGTGGGGCAAGCTAGTGTGCGAAGATTTTTATCGCCGCCTGGTAACCATTCGACACGAACACCTGCTGCGCATTCCGGTCAGGATTGGCGTAGCCGGCGGCCCTGGAAAAATGGTCCCAATTCTTGGCGCTTTACGCGGCGGCTGGATCAATGTACTGGTTACAGACAGCCTCACCGCCCGCAAGGTTTTGGAATTGGATAAT
>CAZLJB010000817.1:0-1743 GCA_964559195.1 uncultured Anaerolinea sp.
AGATAGCTTCAGGTGACTGGAGTTCAGACGTGTGCTCTTCCGATCTCAATACAGGCCATCATTGTGGAAAGACTGTTTTCAAAGCCAGCTTGCCAGTTTGGTTCTTTAGCTCCAGTTGCAAATGAACCCATTGAAAGCGGCAGATTGTAAAAATCTGAAAGTACATTAGTAGCGGCGCCATAGAGAAAATCTTCCGGACCACCGCCGGTATATGCTCCACTCCGCAAATCTGAAGCTGTCTGGGCTGCAGCATAGAAGACAGGGGCGCCTGGATAAGCCAGTTGGATAAGGGCTGTAGCAGAAATTACTTCTGCATTCCCAACTACTAGATTACCCGCCATAGTAGCTGGTCCAGTGGTCAGGTTTGCTGCCATTGTCATGAAACCTGTTGGAATTCCAAACTCAGCAGCTACCAGGGCAGCATCCAGACTGCCTCCATCGTGACCCAAAGGAGGAGCTGTGCATTGCATAAGTGAAAGCACTGGGCGGCGACGTAGTTCTTCTTTGCTTCCGGCAATAGCAATCGCCAATTCCATGGCAATGCGTGCTTCGCGCTCGTTGTAGATACTCTCAGTTTGTACGTGTTTGGTTGAGTTTTCCCAAACCGCTTTTATTTCGTGCAGGCCCCGGGTTTCTGCTGGTTTATCCTGAGCAGAAAGCGCGACCCAGTGAAATCCAATTTCTTCCGTAGCGTCGGCTACTCGGGCGATATCTGCTACATCCTTGAGTTCCGAAGTCCGTTTTTTTCCAGTGTGTATGTCAATTATTTCCACCCCGCATCCGTCTGTTCCTAGAAATACATGGTTGCCATCCATTGGGCAATTTTGTTCAGGATCGCGAGCGCCGAGGTTGTATTTAGATGGTGCATTTTTTAAGGCATCTTCAATAATTTGCGGTTTAACTTTTACAATCATCTTGTCTAGATCGACTGTAGCGCCATTTGCTGCCCAAATTTCCAGCGCGCGTTTAGAGGGAAAGCGAACTCCAACATTTTCAATAATATTCAGAGTTGCTTCATGGATTTTCCTGACTTCTGCTGGATTCAGGATGTTAATGCTAAGTTTCGGATTCGTAATAGATTTAATATTTTTAGACATGAGTTGAATGCTCCTTCATCTCCGAAAAACAAATCTTTTTGAAAGGAGATGAATTGCGATTGTCTTAGCCTAATCCCATCAAAGATTTGGCAACATTAACAGCACCAATTGCATCCTCGCTATATCCATCGGCACCAATTTTTTGAACCCAATCGCGAGTAACAGGTGCGCCACCTACCATGACTTTAGTCGTGGGACGCATCCCGGCTAATTCCAAATGCTCAATTACTTCTCGCTGCTTGACCATTGTAGTAGTTAACAATGCACTCATAGCAACTATATCAGCGCTAACTTCCTTGGCTTTTTCAATGATTTTTCGGGTTGGGACATCAACTCCTAAGTCATATACCTGAAATCCTGAAGCGGATAGCATGGTACCAACCAGTGACTTGCCAATTTCGTGAATGTCGCCTTCGACAGTCGCCAGCACTACTTTACCGAGCATTTGACGTGCACTGCCGCGCTTTTCCATTTCTGGTTCAAGTGTAGAAACAGCCGCTTTCATGGCTTCACCCGCCATGACGAGTTCGGGTAAAAATGCATCACCGCACGAGAAAGATTCCCCAACCTGGTTTACTCCAATGACAAATCCTTTGGTGATTGCATCCAGCGGATCAACTCCTGATTCAACCGCTTCGGTTGCAAG
>CAZLJB010000818.1:0-1742 GCA_964559195.1 uncultured Anaerolinea sp.
CGGCTCTGAACACTCTTTCCCTACACGACGCTCTTCCGATCTCAGGTAGAAGATGCATTGCGGGAAAGTCAAAATAGATATCAACTGGTGTTTGAAAATTCGGGCACCGCCAATTCTATTTTTGACAATGAATGCCGCCTTGTTTTGCAAAACAGCCTGTCAATTCAGAACCTGGGAATGAAAACTGATGAAGCGCTCGGAAAAACAGCGCTTGAGATATTTGGAAACGAACAAGGCTTGGCCGTGACTGAACGCATGCGCCGAGTTTTGTTATCAGGCTTATCAGAATCTTTTGAAACAGAATTTGCCCTGCAAACAGGCACAAAGTGGTTTCGTTCAACTTATCAACCTGTTTTTGATGAACAACAAGGAATAATGGGGGTACAGGTGGTTTCGCAGGATGTCACCGAAACCAAAAAAGCCGGGATAAATTTACGCGATTCTGAGACTCAATTACGCAAAGCACAGCATTTTGCGCATATCGGCAGTTGGACATGGAATATCAAAACCAACCATCTCGATTGGTCAGATGAGATGTATAACATCTTTGACCTGGATATGAAAACGTTTTCCGGAAATCTCCCGGATGTGATCACACAAGCCATACACCCTGAAGACCGAGCCAAAGTGGAACAATCCAATCTGGCAGTAATCCTGGAGGGTAAACCATCCCCTTTGGAATACCGTATCGTTTGGGGGGATGGTTCAATCCATGTTGTCTGGGCCGAAGCAGGTGAGATGCTGCGGGACGATGCGGGTCAGCCAGCCCTGTTGAGCGGAACGGTTCAGGAGATCACTGAGCGCAAACGAGCAGAAGAGATACTGCGTGCCAGCCAGGAACGCTTTAAAACCATATTCGAGCAGGCACCTTTAGGCATTGCCCTGATCGATTCTCGGACGGGGCTAATTTGTGAAGCCAATCCTCGCTTTGCCAATATTACGGGCCTGTCGATGGAAGAGATGGCGAATATTAATTGGATGAATACTACTCATCCAGAGGATTTGCAGACCGGCCAGAATAATATTGAGATGATGAATGCTGGATTGATAAATGGCTATCGGATGAATGCGCTTTATATGCATCCTGCTGGCACAGCTGTTTGGATCAATATGACAATTGCCCGCTTGCAGGTCGAAGATAATACTCAGCCTCGCCATTTATGCATGATAGAAGATATCACCGAGCGCAAGCGGGCAGATGATTTAATCCGGCAATATGCCAGCGAATTAGAGAACCATGTCGAGGAACGCACAGCTGACCTCAGCCGGGTAAACTCAGATTTGGCGCGCGCGTTGCGTTCCAGAGATGAATTCCTGGCTAGCATGAGCCATGAGCTGCGTACCCCTTTGACCGGTATTCTTGGCCTTTCGGAAGCCATGCAATTAAACACTTTTGGAGAAGTGAACGACCAGCAGCAAAAAGCATTATCGACGATTGAAGAAAGCGGCCGTCACCTGTTGGATTTGATTAACGATATTCTCGACCTTTCCAAGATAGAAGCCGGTAAGTTGGAATTACAGTTTGCGTTTATTTCCATTGCGGAAGTGTGTGAGGCGAGCTTGCAATTGACAAAGGGGTTGGCGCATCTAAAAAAGCAAATTGTGCTTTACTCTGGCCCAGCCGAACCGGTACTTGTGCGGGCCGATTTACGCCGGTTGAAACAAATTCTTGTGAATCTTTTGGGCAATGCCATTAAATTTACCCCCGAAAACGGTGAGTTGGGTCTGGATGTTGAGGCCAG
>CAZLJB010000819.1:0-1741 GCA_964559195.1 uncultured Anaerolinea sp.
GACTCGATTGCTACAAAGCAATATCATCATTATGTATGGATTGACATGTTGTCAAAATCCACGAATCCTAAAGCTGGCTGCTGTAAATAGTTTTCGCCAGCGCCGCGTAACTTAATTTCAATCCGTGAAGGTAATTTGAATCCTTCTACGTCAACATAGGTATGGATATAACGTGCGCCCCGTGCTAGTGGACTCATAATCGAAACATAATAATCATGCCGCCGAAGAAGTCCACTTTTATCAAAGTAAAAGGCTTGTTCTCGACTATGAGCAGGCAAGTCTGTAGGAAAAATAACACTTAACCGAGACCATTCTTCACCATTCTCATTATACGGATTGCTTTCTTTGAATTCTATTCCAGGAAATGTCAACAAAAACGGTAACTGGGAATAATTCCATAACACGTAACCAGCGAAGTACAACATTTCAAAGTCATCCCACCATAATAGGGTACGCAACCCGCCAAATGTTTTTCTGATGTTTTCTCGAGAGCGTACGGTTCCATCTGCGTTATGAATTTCGACCTTTGTCGGAGCAAACGAAGAAGTTGTTCCTTTGCTTAAATAAGAATCGATTTCGACGTATGGTTTCTGAGTCCAAATACGCGCTTTCAGTTTCTGAAGTTGCCCTTCACGAAGTCTTAACTTGAACATCATGCCACGAAAATTCCAACTTGTTTCCAGTCGTTGAACTTTTTTCCACTGCTCAGCCCCGCCATGCGTTTCGAGGGTGTTCCAATATTTGCTTAGCTGTGTCCATTAAATTATTCTCCTGTTTAACCTGTAATATTTGAATTTATGACTTGCAAGGTAATGCCCAATGGTTTGCGTTAGCGGTTGGCGGGTTTATAACTTGTCCAAAAAGGCGTACAGTACTCGCCAATCCGCTGCACGCTTTGTGTGCCCGCGCACCAATATGCATGAGTCGTAATATGTCCGAAGTAGACAGCGGTGATTGGTAATATAGGTAGCGCTGTAATTCATTGGCTCATGATCACATATCTTGAGTGCTAGCCAGCCCCAAACATTTTCTTGAATGCTTTTAGTTCCTGTAGAAGCGTCAAACGCAACACCATCCAGGGCGAGCAGCCCGAGAGTCCCAAAGGCAAGGCGAGACCATACAAGAAGATCTTGTAGAGGTGTAACAGGATTAGCTCAAAGATCGCGCCAGCATGGCCTATACCTGTTTGCCGGCTTGGGTGAAGACCACGTAGCCGACCAGCAACCAAGGAAGCCCCCATAGGCCAAGCAGAATAAAGTGGATGTACAGATTGATTGAGAAAACCATTGCGATCATTAATCCAACCAATGGGATAAGGAGCGGCGTCCACGCACGCCAGCCAATCAACTGTTTCCCAAGCAAGGTGGCGGTCCCCAGCAAGGCCAAGCCGAGAAGCATAAGCAAGATGCTCATGATTATTGGCGCGGTAGAGTCCCAAGGTGGGCGAAGTACGATTAAGGCTGACACCACAATACGGATTAGCTGGCCGATGATAGCGATCGCGCCACCGATCCAGGCAAGCCAGTGTGGGCGAGCACCATCCAGGGCGAGCAGCCCGATTACAGCGCCAATCTCCCCCACAATAGCAAGCGCCCAAAGGACTTCATCCCAACCATAGGCATGCAGTGAATAGGGACCGAACGGGATGGCGAGCAGGCCGTACACAACCTGGATGATCCCGCCCGCGAAACAAACCAGGCTTGCGAGGCGCGCAAGACGTAAATTCATCATGATTACTCCT
>CAZLJB010000820.1:0-1740 GCA_964559195.1 uncultured Anaerolinea sp.
GCCAGTGCGCTTGGCTTCAATGGACCGCGCCCACTGGTCTATTATATTCACGGTGGCCCACAGGGCCAGGAACGGCCAAGTTTTGCCTGGTTTTCGATGCCTTTAATCCAATTTCTGACATTACGAGGATTCGCCGTATTTGTTCCAAACGTGCGTGGTTCAACCGGCTACGGTCTTTCATACACCAAGCATGTTGACCGTGATTGGGGCGGTCAGGATCGGCTTGACCACGTCCATGCGATGACCGAAATACTCCCAAAAGATCAGCGTCTGGATATTTCCCGCTCGGCCGTGGTTGGGCAATCTTATGGTGGCTATATGACCCTTATCCAGGCTGGTATGCATGCCAATCTCTGGAAAGCCGCCTGTGATATGTTCGGCCCATACGATCTACTAACCTTCAGCGAACGCATCCCCGAAACCTGGAAACCGTATTTCAAAATTGCGCTGGGTGACCCGGAAAATCCCATAGAGCATAAGTTCCTGATTGAACGCTCTCCCAAAACCTATTTAAGCCAGATGACCTGCCCACTCTTGGTTATCCAGGGTCGTAATGACCCGCGTGTTGTGGCGGCCGAATCCGAGGATCTGGTCAAAAGCCTGCGCGAACAGGGTAAAGATATTGAACTGCTTGTTTTTGAAGACGAAGGTCACGATGTATTGAAATACCCCAATCGAATTGCCTGTTATAACGCCATCACGGATTTTTTCGCGAAACATTTAAGTCCATAATTCGCTAAATCCAATCCAAATCTTCTTCGCATCAACTGGTGGGTAAATCCGCCAGAACATCTTTTTCCCAAGCAGCTTGGAAGCTATTTCCGACTTATCGCATCAAGAAAGAAACCATGCCCTGGAATTTAACAACTACACAAGCCCAAACAGGCGACATTATTCAGCTCGTTGGCCTTCGACATAAACATTTTATTTTCACCCTGACTCCCGGTGGGGAAATGCATACCCACCGAGGCATTATTAAACACGATGATCTGATCGGTCTGCCTTGGGGAACCCAGATTTTCAGCCACCTGGGCAGCCCATTTTTCCTACTGCAACCCATGCTTGGCGATATTCTAACCAATCTGCCACGCAATACCCAGATCCTCTACCCAAAAGAGATCGGCTTTATTATGATCACCATGGGAATTGGTCCAGGCCAGCGTGTAATTGAGGCTGGAACAGGCTCCGGCTCTATGACCATCGCCCTAGCACATCTGGTCGGTGCCGAGGGTAAAGTTATTTCCTATGAAAGACGCCCAGAATTCCAAAAACTGGCTCAAAAGAATCTGGCACGCCTGGGTTTGGAACAACGTGTTGAATTCAAATTAAAAGATATTGGAGAAGGCCTGGATGATACCAACGCGGATGCCTTTTTTCTGGACGTACCCAACCCCTATGATTATATTGAACAGGTTCGATCAGCGCTAAAACCAGGCGGCTTTTTCTGTGCATTAATCCCGACTTTCAACCAGGTCGAAAAAATATTACATGCCTTGCAGCGTAATAAATTTGCTTTTTTGGAAATGTGCGAAGTCTTACTCCGTTATTACAAAACGGAACCCAGCCGGCTGAGACCCACCGACCGGATGGTGGCACATACAGGTTTTCTGATCTTTGGACGTCGCATTGAACCAAGCGAAGATCCGCGCGCGCTTGAATTATTGACTGAGGTTGGAATGATCAGCAAATTGAAAAAAAATGACCCGGAAAATGAGATTTCAGAGGTTGAGAATTTACCTG
>CAZLJB010000821.1:0-1737 GCA_964559195.1 uncultured Anaerolinea sp.
TAATGAATCAGATTGATCATGATCCTCAAGAAGAAATTCGGCTATTCTTAGAAAATGCTCGCGAGATGCTTGCTGTAGCCGATCTGATGCTTGGTAACGATTTTTACGGTTCAACTTGTAATCGTTCCTATTATGCAGTTTTTTACGCTGTGAGCGCTCTTCTGACTTCAAAACAAATGGCATTTGGCAAACACAGCGCAGTGATCGCGGCTTTTCGCCAACATTTTGTCAAGACCGGCGAATTTAATGCTCAGTGGAGCCGGAACTACGAGCGTATTATGACCCATCGGCATTCGAGCGATTATGATATTCATGTTTCCATTGAAAAAGAACAAGCAATTGATGACCTTCGAGATGCCAAAGAATTTGTTCAGGAAGTAACACAATGGCTACAAAAGAAAAAATTCTTGAATATTTAGCGCCGCAAGAAAAACAGGCAGTCAAAGAACTGATCTCCCAGTTACGCAAAGCCTTTGGAGAACAAATCAAACAGGCTTTTTTGTTTGGTTCCAAGGCCCGCGGTGACGCAGACAGTGATTCAGATATTGATCTACTCCTGCTGGTGGAAGATGAAACCTGGGCGATCAAGGATGAAATCTCTGACATGGTTGCCGATATCAACCTGAAATATGACCTGCTGGTGGATATGCGCGTGATCGGCGCCGAACGCTGGATGCACATGGCGGAAATCCAGGCCGGTTTGTACCGAACGATTTCACAGGACGCCATTCCACTGGCCGGGTAGCGCCTTCGCAGAGTGTTCCACTATTGGCCGCTCTCATGAAGAAAAAACGCCATCCGTTATGCTACCAGCCGCGCGCGCCTGCCAGAAAAGCCTTGCCCGGCATCGACTTTTTCCCGGCCGGCTGCAGCTCATCAAAAACAATCAAGCCATCCAGGGTACCCACCGCCGGCAGCCCATCCACCACCAGCCGCTGACCCGGCGCGGCACTGCCGGCCTGACAGTGCGCCCGCTGAACCTTAAGCAGCACCCCATTCCACTCCATCGAAGTCCCCGGCCAGGGAGAAAAAGCCCGCACCCGCCGCTCCAAATCCAGCGCCGCCAGGTTGAAATTCAACAACCCATCTTCCTTCTTGATCATCCCAAAATACGTCACCCCCGCCTCCGGCTGCGGCTGCGGCAGAACCAGCCCATCCAGATAACCCGGCAGCGTCTCTACCAGCAGCTCCCCACCCAGCTTCGAAAGCTTCTCAAACAGGCTGCCACCCGTATCACCCGCCTCAATCGGGATGACGCGCTGGCTCAGCATCGGGCCAGTATCCAACCCCGCATCCATCTTCATAATCGTCACACCGGTTTCAGCATCCCCGGCCAGGATGGCAGCCTGGATCGGCGCCGCCCCGCGATGCCGCGGCAGCAAGGAAGCGTGGGTATTGATACAGCCATACTTCGGCAAATCCAGCACATTCGCGCGCAGGATCTGGCCAAAAGCCACCACCACGATCAAATCCGGCGCCCAGGCCTGCAGCTGCTGAAAAGACTCCGGCGCCCTCAGCTTTTCAGGCTGGAAAACCGGCAAGCCCAGTTCCAGCGCCGCCAGCTTGACCGGCGGTGGGGTGAGAGACATCCCGCGCCCGGAGGGCCGGTCTGGTTGGCTGACGACCCCACGGATGGGGTAATGTGCCGCAAGTGCGCGCAAGGCAGGCACAGCAAAATCGGGTGAACCCATGAAAACAATATTATTTATCATATTCCTATTTTAACATAAGACATAT
>CAZLJB010000822.1:0-1732 GCA_964559195.1 uncultured Anaerolinea sp.
GGGTTATAAAAGAACGCACATTGCGATTTAAGCGGCGAGGCAAAACAGGCAAAGCTCCAACCACCATGGCGCCTGCATATAGGGCGGCAATTGCGTCGAAATCAGCCTGTTCGTGGGTAAGTACCAGATGCATGGGATCATTATAGCAAAAAATTGTTGCCATTTTCAAAACAATGTGCGGCTGCAGAAATTCTCAGAGTGGTTTTCGCGCAAGTGGCTTGGGATGGCAGACCTGCCAAGATACCCATCCTGCCATAACCAGCCTATATACAAATACAAAAAAAATAGTTTTGCCTGACCAAGCGAAAATTGTTGTATAATACGCGAATGCAAAATAAACCATCTCCGACCCCATTTTATAAGCCATCCTGGTCTGGATAGGTTCGTTTCGTCGTGATAGCGAATCGAATTGGCGGCTCCCAGACCTGGTGAGCCGTTTTTATTTACACTTGAATTTGTCGCATGATGCCGGGCGACAGGCTGCTAATTCAGAAGGAAGCCTAACGAAATGGATATTCATGAATTGACCGAAGCCATGAATGTTTTTGTAACATCCAAAGGTTGGTATAAACCGGACAGCAAACGCCCGCAAGCCCCTCGCAACCTCGCCATTTCACTCTCGCTCGAGGCTGCCGAAATCCTTGAACATTTTCAATGGCGCGAAAAACCAACCGAAATGGATGAGTTCGCGGGTGAACTGGCGGACGTAGCCCTTTACCTGCTGCAATTAGCCTCAGTTACAGGTATCGACCTGGAGCAGGCAATTTTGAACAAACTCAGGATAAACTCAACACGTGAATGGGATCAGACATGAACATTTCGGTTTTTGGTGGATCACAACCAGGTCAGGGCAGCGAGGCCTACGAGTCAGCATACCAGCTTGGCAAACTGCTCGCACAAGATGGGCATGCTGTCCTGACTGGCGGCTACGTCGGAACCATGGAAGCCGTTTCGCGCGGTGCATACGAAGCAGGTGGACATGTAATTGGTGTAACCTGCCTCGAGATTGAGCAGTGGCGCGGCGTGGGTGCCAATGCCTGGGTCAAGGAAGAACGCAAATTTGAAACCCTGCGTCAGAGGTTGGATGGTCTGATCGATGGCTGTGATGCCGCGATTGCCTTGCCCGGTGGACCAGGCACCCTGACTGAGATCGCCCTGATGTGGAATCTAATGATCGTGGACGCCATCCCCCGCAGGCCGCTGATCCTGGTCGGGCATGGCTGGCAAGCCATATTTGACCAGGCCTATACTGAACTGGATGCTTATTTTCTAAAAAAGCAGCGCGATCTGATCCAGTTTACTCCCACTATTGAAACCGCAGCCCAACTGCTTAAAAACATTTCTTAATCCAACTTATTCATCGTGAGGCAAAAATGGCAGAAGAACAACTTACTCCCCGCTCTGAAAATTTTTCTGATTGGTACAATGAACTTGTACTCAAGGCTGAGCTGGCTGATTATTCCCCCGTTCGAGGTTGCATGGTTGTGCGACCCTATGGCTGGACCCTTTGGGAAAATATCCAGGCCGCTCTTGACCGGAGATTCAAGGAAACTGGCCATGTCAACGCCGCCTTTCCACTGTTGATTCCCAAATCTTTCCTGGAAAGAGAAAAGGAACACGTCGAGGGATTCGCGCCAGAACTGGCAATTGTAACCATCGGTGGTGGTGAAGAACTGGAAGAACCCCTGGTCGTCCGCCCAACATCAGAAACCATCATCGGGTACATGTACAG
>CAZLJB010000823.1:0-1731 GCA_964559195.1 uncultured Anaerolinea sp.
CCGTGATTTTTTCAACATGCGCCGGATCATAATTTTCCAGCACAAAATTCATAAAGCCCTTGTGGGTCTTGCCCTTATCGTCTGTAAAGTCTTCAAAACCGAAGGAATAATTGTGAATGAAATCTGAGTCGAACAGGCTGGCGCGGATGATGACATTCGCAATCCCAAGCGCCAGGGCTGCATCTGTGCCCGGCTTGATCGGGATCCATTCATCAGCCTTGGCGCCGGTTACACCCTGGCGTGGATCGATCATGACCACCTTGCTGCGCGTAGCGCGACCGCGGCGTGAATAACTGATGCCGCTGATGGCGCGCAGCGGGTTGGGGCCGGCTTCCAACAGGCTGGCGCCAAATGAAAGAATATAGCGGCTGTTTTCTAAATCATAGACCGGCAGATCATAAACGCCCTGGGTCAGGTAAACACCCAGGCGGGCTGCCGCCAGGTTTAGGCTTTCGTTCCGCACGAAATTGGGGGAGCCAAAGGCCTGCATGAAACGTTCGAAAAGCGGGCGCAGCTGACCGCGCGTATCGCCGGCCATGAAAACCAGTTTTTCCGGGTGCCCGGCCGAGCGGATGGCATTCAGCTTTTCAGCCACACTCTTAATGGCTTCATCCCAGGTGATGGGTTCCCACTGCCCACTGCCACGTTCGCCCTTGCGCTTTTGCGGGCCATCCAGGCGATCGGGATTGTAGAGCAGTTCCGTGGCGGCCTGACCCTTGGGGCAAAGCGAGCCGGAATTGACCGGATGCATGGGGTTGCCTTCCAGCTTAACCACGTTGCCATCGGCCACGCGCGCCAAAATACCGCAGGCGGAAGGGCAGAGCGAACAGGCGCCCGCCACGATGACATCATTCGTAGATGTCTTAATGCCGCCAGAACTGGCAGCCAGGGCGGTTTGTTTACCAGTCAGGTTGGGAAGGGTCTCGAGCACCGCGGCCGTGCCGGCCGCAGCGACGGATACTTTCAGGAAGTCTCGGCGTGAAAATTTGACGGCCATTTAGTTGCCTCCACAGGTGGGATTCTCGGGTGATGGAACACAGACCAGGTGACCCGGGTCAAGCGGGAAAGTATCGGGAATGGGGGTGGCCACACCGCTGGCCATATCGGCCACAAAGCTGGTCAAAGCATCCAACTGAGCCGGGGTAAATTTGCCGTCAAAGGCCGGCATGCCGCTGCGCAGCCGCCCGCTCAGAATCTGGGCCTTGATCTTGGCAGCCGAAATCCCGCTGTTAACCAGTTCGCGGCCGAACATGCCTTCACCATGATGGCCATGGCAGGTGGCACAGGCGATATCATAGATTTCAGAACCATCGGTGACGCCCGGCGCGGCCAGCACACCGGCCAGTTCAGGGACTTTATCCGGCTTGCCCCTGGAAGCCCAGATCAACCCGCGCAAGGTGCGCGGACCACCACCGCCCGGGCTGACATGGCAGGTGGCGCAGGGTTCGCCGGTGCGATTGGCATATTCAGGCAGGGCGTGCCCGGGGGTAGCACTCCAGAAGAGGACAAAAGAAAAAATTCCAGCGACGACCAGGATCAGGAACAATACCTGGGGCGATAATGAAAAACGGTTTTGGGTTGGTTTCATTTTCAGCATCCTGAAAAAAACGCAGGGGGAGGATCAAGCAACCCTTCCCCCTGCGTATAAAACTGGTGATTATTTGGTTGGCAAGGTTTGAGCCCAGGCCATCAGATCAGCAATATCCTGTGTCGACCAGCCCAGGTTCAAAC
>CAZLJB010000824.1:0-1730 GCA_964559195.1 uncultured Anaerolinea sp.
GATAGCTTCAGGTGACTGGAGTTCAGACGTGTGCTCTTCCGATCTCCTGGCAAGTTTTTCGCAAATCGAATTAACGCCAGATGAAACAAGGTTAAGCTGATTGTAGTCTCCAATCAGAATTGGGATGGCTTTTTCTCCGCTGCGACCCTTTACGTCAGATATCATACTGACAGCCTGATCATTAAAGGCCATGGCGCCCACCCCGTAAACCGTATCTGTTGGAAAAACCACCAAACCTCCGGCTGCCAGGATTTTAACCGCCAGATTTAAGGCATCAGGATCATTGATCGATAGTACTTTGGTTTCCATAATTGTTCTCATTCCTCTGATGGTTTCAAATGAATATGGTAATCAGGTCTGGATAATCACCAGCCGGTCGAAACCTGCCAGATCGCGTTGAACGCGAATATTGGCATTGGGGAAGGCAAGACGAGCCAGGATGCTGACCTCAGGCCCCTGACTCTGTTCAATTTCAAACAATATCAGGTTATCGGCCGGGTTTTCCATTCCCAGTTTATTCATCAATCTTCGAATCAAATCCAGTCCATCGTCGCCACCGTCCAGCGCCAGGGTTGGTTCTTTCCCAAATATTTCCAGGCCAGTGAGTGTATCTCTGGGAATATAGGGTAGATTGGCGCAAATTATATCGAAATTTGCTAGTTCGAGGTTATCAGGCAGCAGATCCGTTTCAACAAAGGTGATCCGATTTGAAACCCCATGTCGTTCGGCATTGGCATGGGCGATATCCAGGGCTGCAGCAGAGATATCTGTGGCAATAAAATTTGCACTGGGAATATGCACTGCCAGACTAATCGGAATGATGCCTGATCCGGTTCCAATATCAAGAATGTTGTATTCGAGTCTGGGTTGAGAGCGTACCTGGGTTAGCACCGCTTCTATCATTAACTCAGTTTCGGGACGAGGAATAAGTACCGCTGGAGTGACAACGAAATCCAGGCCAAAAAATTCCCATTTCCCCAGAAAATAGGGTAATGGTAACCCGTTTTGCAATTTTTTTATGGCATCTTCAAGTACTTTACCCTGGTCATCTGTCAGGCTGGCTTCTGGGTGGCTTAAAAGCCAGGCGCGATTGTGTCCGGTTACATGTGCAAGCAGGATTTGCGCGTCAAACCCGGCTGTTTCTCCTGGAAGCTGGGAAGCAAGTTTTCTAATCATCATTGGCTCCGAACATCATACGGTTAAGCAGCGTGCGTTGAAGTACCAGAAAAATTATGACAACGGGCATTGACATTATTAATACCAGTGAACCAAGGTAACTCCAGGGTTGACTGCTTCCAGATAATATCATAGCGTAGATGGACATAGCCAATGTGACAGTGTCTGATCTTTCAACAAAAAGCCACCCAATGGCAAATTCTGAGTAGGCCAGAAGAAAGGCGATCAAGCCAGCAATCGCAATTGATGGAAGTGCCAGGGGCAGGCTGATAAAAAGAAAGGTTTTGAGATTACCTGCTCCATCCATAAAAGCGGTTTCTTCCAGTTCCCTGGGAATTGCCTGAAAAGCGCTGCGCATATTCCAGATACAAAAGGGCATCGCAAAGGTGGCGTAAACAATGGTGAGTCCCAGTAATGTAGTCCGGATTTTCAAAATACTCAGAACAATATAAAGCGGAGTAGTGAAGGCTATCGGTGGCAGGATGGCTGTTAATAAGATTAGAAAAAGTCCAGGCTGACGTCCAGGAAAACGGTAACGCGCAAAGGCATATGCG
>CAZLJB010000825.1:0-1723 GCA_964559195.1 uncultured Anaerolinea sp.
ATGGTCTGCTGATTACCTTCCCGCCGGTACTTACCAGTTAAATTACACACTGATACCATCCCTGGCAGGCGTTTACCATGTTCTTCCGGCGCATACCTGGCAAGCCTACTTCCCCGAGGTTCAGGGCACCACACCTGGAGCCCTGTTTGAAATAAAACCCTGATGAATTCTGATGGTATAAAAACAGCTTCTTTCCATTGTTGGGAATAAATATAAAAAGAGAAGTCAGGCAGCCATGCCAGACTTCTCTTTTTATACATAGCCGTTATTTTTATGGCCGGTTTGTCAAAGTCAAAGTCAGATCGACTTTCTGGTCTCCACGCAGCACGGTCAGGACGATTTGATCCCCAGGTGATTTGTTATCCACCAGGTAACCAATCAGATCATCGTAGATTTTTACAGGGCTGCCGTCAATCGCCACAACCAGGTCGCCACCCGACTCCAGCCCGGGCAGGTTGGTGGGTTTGCTGGCACCTATCATACCGGCTTTTTCTGCGGGTCCACCGGAAAGCACACCCGTGATATATACTCCGGTCATGCTTTTTAGCCCCAGCTCGTTTATGACTTTTAATGACATCAGTTCGCTTTGCAAGGCCGAAATACCCATATAAGGGTATGCAAACTTGCCATCTTTGATGATGGCCGGCACCACCCGTTTGACCAGGTTGATCGGGATGGCGAAACCAATCCCAGAGTTAACCGGTTCCCCAGTCACGTTGCTTGCATCGGTGCGGATCGAACGGTTAATGCCAATTACTTCACCGGACAGATTGAATAATGGCCCGCCTGAATTTCCGGGGTTGATTGCCGCGTCGGTCTGGATCATATCAGCGACGCTGAAGCTTCCGCCACCTGCTACGGAACGGTTGGAATCCTGGGTTCGGCCGAGGGCTGAAATGATTCCAAGAGTCATGCTGCCGTTTAAGCCAAACGGATTTCCGATTGCCACCACTGATTGTCCAACATTTAGAATTTTCGAATTTCCCAGGGGTACAGGGTGGATTTCAGAAGCGGGTGCATCAACTTTGATGACAGCCAGATCGGAATCTGTATCAACGCCAACCAGTTGGGCGGTTGCCTTGAAGCCGGAGCTGAAATCAACTTCAATACTCTGTTGACCGTTTACAACATGTTCGTTGGTCATAATATAACCCTGATTGTCAAAAACGACACCCGTGCCCAGACTGCCGCCTTGCGCTGTTGTGACCTGAATAGCCACAATCCCGGGTAAAACATTTTTGTAAAGAGAAGTTAAGGCTTGTTGTTGGGATGTGCTTTCTGATGAAACCAGGATGGGGGCCACAGTTGGGATGGCAACAACCGGCAGAGTTTGCGCCGGGGCAGTAATAGCAGTGCCTGGGATAAACGACTGGCAGGCCAGTGATGCAAAAATTAATACGCTAACTGCTGCCAATAAACGGAAATGCGTCTTCATTTTATCTCCTTCAATAATTCCACGAATTATTTATTTAAATCGCGGGCTTTTTGTAAATAAATTTTTTGTTCCGGGCTGACGTTCTTGGGAATACGAATTTTTACCTTTACCAACAAGTCGCCTTTTTCCTGCGGGTTTTTCAAATGAGGCATGCCGCGCCCGGCTATGCGGATTTTTTGCTCCGCCTGAGTGCCAGGTGGAATGGTCAATTTTACGTTTCCGCTCATCGTAAGGACTTCAACCTCGCCACCCAGGATGGCAGTAAACACATCAACTGTCACCGGGGCA
>CAZLJB010000826.1:0-1718 GCA_964559195.1 uncultured Anaerolinea sp.
AAACTGGCCTGTTGACTAACTTTTTAATATCCAAGTTTCAGATTTGGAATTCCTGGATTTCCGAGGATCAGCTTGACAATCCGGCTAACAACGTGTAAAATCACGACCGCTTAACAAAAGAATATGCTTTAGCCGAGATAGCTCAGTTGGTAGAGCATGCGACTGAAAATCGCAGTGTCGTCAGTTCGATTCTGTCTCTCGGCACAATCTGGTTGAATAAACCAAAATACCATTCTTCTGTGGTGAAATCAAAACGCTCCCAAAAAGGGAGCGTTTTGATTTCCAATTATTTATTCATATTTTTCATTCAGAACCGGCAGAATAACTTCCGGGCCACCTGGCCGGGCATGCGAGGTGTTGTAGCCGATGATTGTCAGACGCCGGACTCGGTTGGCTTGATCAACGAATTGCAGCTGAGGTAAATACTCTCGACCGACCTCCATGGATGAATAACTATTAACATCCATCACAAAGCGGCCATCCTCCGATAAAAGCAGAGGAAAACTACCGGTTGCTGGATCCATGGCAATCTGGCGAGAGACCAGCCTGGCCCGCTGCGCGGTGGCATCCCCGACCGCTGAAACTGTGCGTACCAGCGACAAAAAAACCAGAGAAACGCCAAGCGTACCTACCCCAAACAACCAGGGCAGCACAGAGTTCCAGCCAGATACAATTGAGCCTGAAATCTGCTGGCGTTCTGAAAAAACCAGGCCTTTTTCAGCTTGTTGCAAATTCCATTCAGCCTGCTGCTGGTTGCGGGCCTGACTCTGATCGATGGAACGTTGATAGGTATCTGACTGCATGGAGTTGTATAGCGCAGTTCCAATATAGGTATAAGACATGGTTGCCACGAATACAATTACCAGAGCTGCCAACAGAAGAAATCCGACAATATATTTCATTTTTCACTTGGGTGTCTATTATTTATGATTTGAACCTTTGCATGGTTTTGTATCTTCAATACCGGCAATGGATCATTAAAAAGCCAGCCAAATTTCTGAGACCAGCGTGGATCAACTCTGATGGGCATGGTGATTGGATATTTCCGGATGGATCAGGGTTGTTTTATTAATAGTTGTTCAAAATCAGGTGAGATATTTTTTCATGGTCTTCCCCCTAAACCGAGAGCTGAGCTGACATCCGAAATTAGCCCAGGGCGAAAGGCAGTAAAAACAGGCTTCAAGCTCTTATAAAGAAGAGTCAGAGCCAGCTGATCTACTTTTCCAAGTAAATTCGAATGCATCAGGCAATTCATGCTCCAATAATAGCACTTTTGTTCTATTTTGTCAATGTAAATACTCAGGGGAAGGCTGGCAATTCACAATAAAACTCCAAAAATCAACAAGCAGGGAAAACAATTGATTTTCGTTCTTTTGAGCAGCAAAAACCTGGATGGCTTTTTGATAACTGCTGAACGTGGTGAGTAAATACGATATTTTCGCAAAAAACACTTCAACCCTGATATCTTTTCAAACTGGCCAGCAAATGCCAACAATGATCGAAGTTTCTGCGAATTCCCTGTCTTTTCTTCTTGACAGAAACCGGGTGTGCTTGTAGAATTGGGTCTCGGTAAGTAACTTATGGCGAGTTACAAAAGAGCTGGCCGATGTTCGCCACTGGTCTCTCAAAAACAAAAACCGGAAGTCTGCGGGCGTAGTACAGCGGTAGTACGTCTCCTTGCCAAGGAGAAGGTCGTGGGTTCGAATCCCATCGCCCGC
>CAZLJB010000827.1:0-1718 GCA_964559195.1 uncultured Anaerolinea sp.
CCGAAGCAGAATTTTGCCCCACTCCTGACCTCCATCCGCAGCATCTTTGGAAAAGAGGAACTGTACGCACTAACGGCCGGCGATTTGATGAGTTGTTTTGGTCCGCAGTACGCCCAGCCCGGTCGCAACCCGTCTTTACGCCTGCCGGGCGGACAGATGCTGATGATTGATCGCGTAGTGGAGATTGAGACGACCGGCGGTCCCTGGGGACTCGGCTGCATTACTGCTGAACACGATCTTGCCCCCGACAACTGGTATTTTCCCTGTCACTTCAAGGATGATCAGGTGATGGCTGGTTCGTTGATGGCCGATGGCTGCGTTCAACTCATGCAGTTTTATTTGATGTATCTCGGCCTGCACACAACCACAGTGGATGCTCGCTTCCAGCCTCTCCCCGATTTGCCCCAGGTCGTTCGCTGCCGCGGACAGGTCACGCCGACCATCGGGAAGCTGATCTACCGTATGGAAATCACCGAAATCGGGCTGACGCCGAACTCCTACGCCAAATCTAATGTCGATATTATCCTGAACGGAAAAATCATCGTCAATTTCAAAGACCTTGGCTTGCAATTGGTGGAAAAAAGTCTACCTGTGCCAGTGACTATAAAGCAAACCGCGCTTTTCGACGAACGTCACATCACTGAGTTCGCCACTGGCTCGCTGGCCGCCTGCTTTGGGCCTGAATACGCAACCTACGATACCCGTCGCGCTCCGCGCACGCCCAACGGAGATTTACAACTCATTAGCCGTGTCATCAGCGTGGACGGTACGCGCGGGCAGGTCACGGCTGGTTCGGGCCTGGTAACTGAATATGATGTACCCGGCCACCCTTGGTATTGCGAGCAAAACGCCTACCCGACTGTACCCTATTCGATCCTGATGGAAATCGGCCTGCAGCCATGCGGATTTTTATCTGCTCATCTCGGTTCGACGCTACCATACCCGGAAGAAAATTTCTATTTCCGCAACCTGGATGGAAACGGGAAGTTTTTGCGCGATGTGAATCTGTGTGGAAAGACTGTCACTAATCGTGTCAAGCTGCTTTCGTCCACTGCCATTCAGGGCATAATTATTCAGAAATTTTCCTATGAACTAGCCTGCGACGGACAGCCGTTTTATGTGGGTGAAGCGGTTTTTGGCTACTTCCAACCCGAGGCTCTGATCAACCAGGTTGGGCTAGATCGAGGCAACAGTCCGGCACCCCTGGTATACAGCCTTCCATCGCCAATCAAGCTTGATTTGCGTACCCCATTATTATTCTGTGCACCAAAGGGTCAACCATATTACCGGCTCTCAGGCGGGCAGCATCACCTGTTGGATGAAGTGCAGATTGTGCCAGGCGGTGGAAAATATAAGCAAGGCTACGTGTACGCACACAAAACAGTCAATCCGCGCGATTGGTTTTTCAGAGCGCACTTCCACCAGGACCCGGTCATGCCCGGTTCACTCGGTGTGGAGGCGCTGCTACAAGCCTTGCAAGCTTTTGCTTTGCAGACTGCCATCGGGCGTGAATTCCGTTCTCCGCGCTTCGCCCATGCCGAAAGTCACAACACCATCTGGAAATACCGCGGACAGATTGTGCCTGATAACAAAGACATGGCGCTGGAGATGCACATCAAAAAAATCGAGGCTAAGCCAGGTTGTATCACACTTCTCGCCGAAGCCAGTCTGTGGAAAGAAAACCTGCGAATTTATGAAGTCAATTCGCTGGCATTGAG
>CAZLJB010000828.1:0-1716 GCA_964559195.1 uncultured Anaerolinea sp.
ACTGCCAGTCGCGAGTGGGGCCAAAGATGGCTTCACAGAAAAGACCATCTTTTTCGGGGCGTAATCGCCGATAATTGATAGTTTCCGGTTTGAGGACCTCGCCATACGACCAAGAACGGATCGTATCAGGCGAAGCCAGGCTGATGCGTAGTGCGGTCAGACCTTTGGTTTCCATTTGAGTCCTCCTGGGATTAATTGCGTAATGCCACTTGCCTGTGTATAAACCAATATTAGGGACACAGAAACGCAAGCGCATGAGTTTTTGTCTCAAGCGCTCGCATTTGGGCTAAACTTTATATTTCGACATCAAAAGATAATTATACTAAATAGGCTTTTATTAAGCAAGACCCATTTTTGAACCCCATAAATATTAGTATTCATTTTACCGGATTATTCAAATTTCAACAACTGCAAAATATCTTCCAGCGAAGCTGTAAATAATTCGTGCATCACATCTTCATCTGCCTGGTACGGTCCACCAAATGAACCATCCCCATACACTTCTCGGGCTATATTCGCATTCATAATTCCAGGTACGGTTGGCGGCACCTTTGGTGTTAAGGGCATTTCGCTGACGATTGTGAAGGGAAATGCCTCAAGCCAGTTGGCATGACTCGGTTTGATGCCATGTTTCATTCCAACTGCTTCGACGGAGTGAGAAAGCCACCAGTCGTACCAACGCAGCTGAATATCTGGCAGGTTGTTGGCAACTTCGGTTAGCTGCGTGCGTGCAGGACTGTTGCCTCCATGGCCATTCAGTACGAGTATCCGGCGAAACCCACTCTGATACGCTGAACGAACCAGGTCTTCCATGACAGCGATCAGGGTGGAAACGCGCAAGCTGAGGGTGCCCGGGTAGGCCAGGAAATATGGCGAACAACCGAAGTTCAGGGGAGGGGCAATCAATACCCCGCTGGCTTGAGAAGCGGCATCTGCCAGGGCCATTGGGATGCGAATGTCGGTCAGCAGGCTCAGGTAAGCATGCTGTTCAGTTGCGCCCAAAACCAGGATCAAGCGGTCCTCGTTTTTGAGATATTCATCAACGTCCATCCAGTTTAAATCTTCAAAGCGCATCAGGTTTCTCGCAGGGTGAATTTTTTTTGAAGATTTATTTTACACCTTATAATTGAAGCATGCCTGCCAATTCGCCCGTACCCATTCCCGCCCTGTTCCTGGAGCGGATGAAGAACCTGCTTGATGAAGCCGAATTTCCCGCTTTCGTGGAAGCACTTAATGCAGTGCCTCAATCCGGCCTGCGCGTCAACTCCCTCAAATTATCCTCTGAACAGTTCAAATCGATTTCCCCATTTGTCCTGGGTCAACCAGTAGCCTGGTGTCCATCCGCATTCAGTCTGCCAGGGGATGAGCGTCCCGGGCTGCATCCCTATCACATGGCCGGGCTTTTCTATCTGCAGGATCCTTCTGCAATGTCCCCGGCTGAACTTTTAGCGCCCCTGCCGGGTGAGCGAGTGCTGGATTTGGCGGCTGCTCCTGGTGGTAAGACCACCCATCTGGCAGCATTAATGTTTGGCCAGGGTCTGTTGGTGGCCAACGAAATCAAAACGAAACGAGTTGGACACCTGGCTCAAAATGTGGAACGCTGGGGTGCGGGCAACGTGGTTGTGACGAATGAGTCGCCTGAAGGTTTGGCAGATCACTTCGGCGCTTATTTTGATCGGGTTTTGGTGGATGCGCCCTGCTCTGGCGAGGGTATGT
>CAZLJB010000829.1:0-1714 GCA_964559195.1 uncultured Anaerolinea sp.
CAGGGCTGTTTATTCATTAACGGCTATGTGGGCAATTTCAAATGCTACATCACAAAAAGGGTCAGCAGATAGGGGATCCAGCCCCAACTAAATGAGATCTTAATTTGGAGAAAGGTTCTTACGGGACCTTGTGGCTAAGGTTAACTTCACGGCCTTCTTTGGCACAGTAAAGAGTCAGCTGCTTGGTGCGGGTCAGGCTCCAGATACCATGCTGATAACCACATGGGGTCAGCAGGTAATAGGAATAGACACCGGCGGGAACGGTAGCGCCAGAATTGTATTCGGGTTTGAAGGTGAAGTAGTACGAACCGGTTTTGGCAGTCAGGGTCAGGGTGATGGTGCCGGCGGTCTGGTTGTGAACAATCACGTCAACCTTGGGGGTGACTTTGGCAGCGAATGCACTGCTCATCGGGAGCATGGAGACCAAAAGAGCTAAAACAACGAACAGGATCACAAGTCTAGCTTTCATTGTATAACCTCCAAAAAAACTGAGAATAAGTGAATCGATTCGGATAGAACCAATTCAAGTTTGGGTGGGTCGATGTAGAATTAGTTGGGGCTACGGTCTTGCTTGCCCAATATGTTTCTACATCCATCAAGCCAAATTATTACCAAATCTTTAATAAGGTAAACAGACAGACGCTTTTCTCTAGCAAAACAATTGTCAATATCCAACATCGCTTCATCCCGGGATTTAACGCTTTGTTTTGATTTCGTATCTACGCTTACAATCCCGGATTAAACGTTTGGTCTGTCATGTTTTTTTGTTCACTAACAAAACTACTGACCCTGAATACTATTTTACCACAAAACCTTTGGTATTTTTTGAGTTTTCAATCGAAGATCACGCTCCAAATTCATCCTGCAGAGCAACCCACCAATTTTCATTTGCTTTTACAGCAAAATTTAATAGCCCAAAACACGAAAATAACCATCCAATCCCTGGCTTTGCCCGTAAAAATAAGCTCCAATTTCAGCTCGATTCAAGTTTAAATCAAGCTGGTCGATACTGCTAATTAGCTATATTTGCATTAACCCGGCTGTTTGTCTTGCCAATCGCCGGTATTCACAGGATTGTGCCATCAATGAGCCTCAATTACGATAACAGCCTGTCAGGCATTTTTCTCACCCCGCTCAGCCTGCGCGCCAGTAACCCGGAGCCGTCCAATCAGGCGAGCCGGGCCGCTGCGGGTCCGGATGCGCCTCAGGCTAGGCAGGATTTGCTGCCCTTCCGGGTCAGCCTTTCAGAGGCGGCTTTGCGCAAAGCCGGGTTGTTAAAAGACCAGCCCGAGACCGCAAAAACCGGCGCACCCGCCCAAAAAGAACCCACCAGCCCCAACAGCAGCAATCCCAACGATCCAAAAAACCGCCAATTGGAAAGCCTCAAACAAACCGACAGCGAAGTGCGCGCCCACGAACAGGCCCACGTGGCGGCGGGTGGCGGGCTGGTGCGCGGTGCAGCCAGCTTTGGCTATGCCACCGGCCCCGATGGAAAAATGTACGCTGTCAGTGGCGAAGTCTCAATTGATTCAAGCCCCGTACCGGAAGACCCGGATGCCACCATTCACAAAATGATGCAGGTCGCCAGGGCCGCCCTGGCTCCCGCGCAACCCTCCGGGCAAGACCGCGCCGTGGCCTCCGCTGCTACCAAAATAGAAGGCCAGGCCCGCCAGGCAGCCGCCCTGCAAAGCTCCGAAAAAGCCCAGGCTGCTGG
>CAZLJB010000830.1:0-1712 GCA_964559195.1 uncultured Anaerolinea sp.
CCTGTGTCGACCAACCCAGGTTCAAACCAGCGGGCATGTGCGCCCCGGCAACACCGACCGTACCCAGATGCATGAAGCCCCAGGGTTCATCATTGGCAATCGTGCCAACATATTCCGTACCACCTTCATCGGCTTTGAAGTTGACCGTCTTACCATCGTCGCCGTGGCAGACCTTGCAGACGGAGGTAAACAGAACCTTGCCGTGCTTGGCATCTCCGGTGGATTTGCCGTCCTTGTCAATAAAGGCGCTGTGATCAACCATGCCGTTCTGAATAAAGGCAACCATGCGGGCCATGCCATCAGCAGTAAAGTAGGATTTGAAATCGTGATCCTTGTTCTTGGAACCATCCAGCCAGGCAGTCAGGTCGGCAGCGCTCAGTTTCTGGTCAGCCAGAATACCTGGGAAGCCAGTGTAGCCTTCGGTACCCTTGGCATTGATGCCATCCTTGCCCTTATAGTCAAAACCATGGCAGGAGCTGCACAACCAGGTATCGCCACCCTTCAGGGATGTATTGTCCTTTTGAGTCTTCCAAAGCGGCTGATCAGCGGTGGGAGCGGCGACTTCCATGGCAACAATCCAGTTGTCATAGAGGCGTCCACCTTCGGTGATGGGGCTGTTCTGAGGCAGGGATTGGACATAAGTAATGATGACGGCAAAGTCCTGGGTTTTCCAGCTGTTATCAATGCCAGAGGTCTTTTTTACCACGCCAGGCTGGCCAAAGCGCATCTTGGTGAGGAATTCAACCGTGCCATCTGTGGCAATCGTGGCGGGATATTCGGGTTCAGCGTCAGTGCCAAAATTGATCGCGATGCCCTGGTGGCCATGGCAATCAATACAGGTATTTTCAAAGAGTTTCTTGCCTGCATCCAGATTGCCATTGACTGGCTTGCCATCCACGGCAATTGTTGTAACATCAATCTGTTCTTTGCTGACAAACAGCGCCAAATCCGTCAGAGCCTGATCATCCATCAAAGCCGAAAAATCATGCTTGGGATTGGTGGAGCCTTTTAATATGGCAAGAATGGCGTTGGGGTCTTTACCAGCATCGGCGCTGATGCCGGTGAAGCCAAGATCGCCCTTGTAATCAAACCCATGGCAAACCGCGCAGCGATACGAGTCTTCGGGGGCAGTGTCACCGGCCTTGGAATTCGCCACCCAGAGGGGATTAATATCCTTGGGAGCATCCACACCCAATTCGGCATACCAGATATCGTACAACTTGCCACCGCGCAAAGAATCGCCGGTTAATTCAGGCAAAGCAGTAGGAGCCTCGGTTGCTGCAGCAACCGTGGGGGCCTCAGTCGCTGCAGCAACCGCTGCAGTCGGAGCCGCGGCAGGAGCTGCGGTAGGAGCCGCCGCGGGAGCACCACAGGCTGTTAAAATCACCGCCAGCAACAGTACTGCACCCAACAGTACAAGCATCTTTTTGATCATTTCATTCTCCTCTTTTAGCATTTTTTTTAGATTAAATCAGATAAATACTGCCCTATTAAAATATCATTAGTGTCCGTCAAATTGATGTCTCAAAGTGTCTCAAATACGTCCTCGTTTGACACTCATCCGACAAATTGACTATAATGATAAACATGAAAATTAATCTTCTGGATAGGCTAAACAAAGAGCACAGCCCGGATCTGGCCGTTCTGCAATGGGCGCTGCCCTCTTTTTTGGGCCTGACAGCCATTATATTTGAGCTGATCGAACATGGCAG
>CAZLJB010000831.1:0-1706 GCA_964559195.1 uncultured Anaerolinea sp.
TGGATTGCAGGATTGCAACTCGCTGCACTCGCCATGCTCGCCATGCAAGGACACGCATCGCGAGACGCTGCGGGCTTCATAAAATCATTTACGGGTACCCACCATTTCGTGATGGACTATCTGGTTGAAGAAGTCCTGCAACAACAATCTGAAATGATCCAGATTTTTTTACTGCGCACATCCATCCTGGACCGCCTGTGTGGGCCTCTTTGTGACGCCATTCTGCTCGACCCCTCCGTGAATGGCCAGGAAACCATCGAGTATATCGAACACGCGAACCTATTCCTGATTTCTCTGGATAACGAACGGTGTTGGTACCGGTATCACCATCTCTTTACAGATTTGCTGCGGCAGCGGCTGGGAAAAATCCAGACACCCGAAGAGATAGCCCAATACCATATCTGCGCCAGCGAATGGTATGAAAAGAACGGCGATACGGCTGAAGCATTTCGCCATCTCATCGCTGCCAGGGATTACGGCCGGGCGGCAGGGTTGGCTGAAACATCCTGGCAAAGGATGAACGAAAATTATCAGTCTGCTGCCTGGCTGGGTTGGGTGAAACAGCTGCCCGAGGAGTTGATCTGTTGCCGTCCGGTACTCTGCACACAGATAGCCTGGGGGTTTATGGATTCTGGCGAAGTGGATGCCAGCGAGTCACGCCTGAGGAATGCTGAACGGTGTCTGGATGGTCCATCCGATGGGATGGTTATCGTGGAGTTGGAGCAGTATCGAATCCTGCCAGCCAGGATCGCGTTTGCCCGTTGTTACAATGCTCAGACTCAGCATGATTTTAACTCCGCAATGAAGTTCGCAGAACTTGTGTTCAAACTCATTCCTGAAGAAAACCATTTCTTGCGCGCCCAAACCGCTGCAATTTTGGGAGCCACCTACTGGGCAATTGGTAACCTGGAGGCAGCCTGCAGGTCTTTAAGCGATTGGATTGAAAGTGCACTGAAAGTTGGTAATATTATATTTGCCATTGCCGGCGCATCTGGAAAGGCAGACATTCTGACGGCGCAGGGACATCTCCGCGAAGCATTAAGAACCTTGCAGCAATCTTTACAACTGGCTTCAATACATGAAGTGGAGGCACAGTGGGTTACAGCCCAAAATTATTTGGGGTTGGGGATGCTGTACCATGAGATGGGGGATGATGAAGCTGCCGCACTGCACATTCAAAAAAGCTTTGTCCTGGGTGATCAATTCATCAGGATGGACTGGTCTTACCGTAAAAATTTCGCCCAGGCTAGATTGAAAGAATCTGATGGTGAGTTGGATACAGCGCTCGACCTGTTGGATGAAGCCCAACGTTTTTATGTGAGAACCCTCATTCCCTATACACGCCCCATTGATGCCATAAAGGCGGGAATCTTTCTCAAGCTAGGACGATTGTCTAAAGCTAGAGAGTGGATAAACGAGCACGGACTTTCGGTGGACGATGAACTTAGCTATTTACGCGAGTACGAACATATCATTCTGGCACGGGTACTGCTCGCCGAGTATCAGAACAATCGGGCAGAAAGCGATATTATTAAGGTAATAAACTTATTGAAACGCCTTTTGAAGGCGGCAGAAGATGGAAAAAGAATGGGCAGCATGATCGAGATCCTGGTGACACAGGCGCTCGTTTATCAGGCCCAGGGCAGCACATCCCAGGCTTCCGAATCGCTGGAACGCGCCCTGACCCTGGCACAGCCAGAAGGCTA
>CAZLJB010000832.1:0-1704 GCA_964559195.1 uncultured Anaerolinea sp.
GGATACGGCTGTTGAGAGCGGAACGGTCTGCCATTGCAGTGTACGGCAGTCCAGGTAAAGCAAGCGGTCAGTTTCGCCACAAGCCGATGCAAATTGGTCCATCACCCCGCAATTTACCCCCACGTATTTATTTTCAGCCCGCTGCCCAATGCGAGCCAGTTCCATAGCTGAAAGCTTCCAGCCTCCCAGCTGCTGCCAGGCGACACCGAAGGCCATCTCAACCGAGGCGGACGAACTCAACCCGGAGCCGCGCGGAACATCAGACGAAAAAACAGCCTGCATGGCCGGCACAGACAGCCCGGCTTCGGATAAGGCCCACATCATCCCGGCCGGGTAGCTGGCCCAATCAGGCAAGGGCTGGCCATTTGGTTGGGTCCTGGTGGCAAGACTTTGCAGGGAGAAAACCGCCTTCTCGCCAAAATCGACTGCCTCCAGAATGGATTGATCTGAATCAACCGCCGAAAAAGCCAGATAAGTGGCACGATCAATGGCAGCTGGCAGGACAAACCCATCGTTATAATCGACATGCTCACCAAGTAAATTAACGCGTCCGGGTGCTCGGGCAATAAAGGCCGGATAAGCGCCAAATTTTTTATAAAAAGCTTCGGTAACAATTTCTTTTGGATGCATGGATACCTCTTTTGAAAGAATTCTCAACCGGCGCTAGCGCAGCTTGTAATGGATTGCCGGAACAGCCCGCAGGCGCTCGGCGGCTGATTCAGGCGTAATATCCCGCTGAGGCATGGCCAGCATTTCATACCCGACCATAAACTTGCGAACAGTGGCGGAACGTAAAAGCGGCGGGTAAAAATGGGCATGCAATACCCATTCAGGATGCGGCTGACCGTCCACCGGAGCCTGGTGAAAGCCCATGGAATATGGAAAACTTGTCTCAAAGAGGTTATCATAACGGATGGTGACCTGTTTAAATACATCCGCCAGGGCCGTAACTTCATTGGTGGAAAGATCGCTCAGGTAAGCGGTGGGCCGGTGCGCTGCAACCATGACCTCAAATGGCCAGACTGCCCAAAATGGGACCAGAGCAGTAAAGTACTCATTTCGGGCCAGGATGCGCTGCTGATGTTTGTGCTCTTCAGCCAGGTAATCAAGCAGGAGCGGACGTCCATTGATCCCAAGATATTCGGATTGCGAAGAAAGTTCTTTGCTGATCTCATTTGGCAGCTGCGACTGTGACCAGAGCTGGCTGTGCGGGTGTGGATTAGAACAGCCCATCACGACGCCTTTATTCTCAAAAACCTGGACATAACGGATAAAATCCCGGGCGGCCAAATCGGCCGTTTCGCGGGTCCAGGTTGAGATCACATTCTCGATTTCTGGAATTTCCAACTCGGGCAGAGTCAGATCATGGCGCGGCGAAAAACAAACCACCCGGCAAATTCCACGTTCGGAACTGGCAGTCAAAAGCGATTGAGGGCCAGAGTGAAAGGAAACCTCACCCGGCAGGCTGAGGCCATCCAGGTTGGCTGGTTCATCCGGAAGCAGGGAGGCAAAATCATTTTCAAAAACAAAGGTTCCAGAATATTTTGGGTTGTGAAGACCCCCGGCCCGCTCATTACCGGGGCATAAATAGCAGGTCGGGTCATAATGTGGCAGGTTTTCGGCAGACGACTTTTCGACCTGGCCCTGCCAGGGACGTTTTGAACGATGGGGAGATACCAAAACCCATTCTCGGGTAAGCGGATT
>CAZLJB010000833.1:0-1701 GCA_964559195.1 uncultured Anaerolinea sp.
TTATAGGTGATCTCGAAGATATCGGCGCCTTTTTCTGGTAAAACCCCAACCCGCATTTGCGTGGTTTCGAGAAATAAGGCAGTGTGACCATTAACGGTTGTTTGTGTCAACATCTTTCAATAACAGTCTAAAAAGTAATTGTCAAACCACCATCAACAGTGATAACCTGCCCTGTGATGTAGGATGCATCCGGACCTGCAAGGAAGTAAAAAACGCCTGCCACTTCCTCCGGCAAGCCCGCGCGGCGCATTGCCAGGTGATTGCCGACAATATAGTTTTGTTTAAACCAATCGCCATCCAGTTCGCTGACACCATTGACAACACTCATCGCCGTGCGAATAAAGCCTGGCGCAACCGCATTGACGAGAATATTCTTTTCAGCCAATTCCATGGCAAGACCACGGCAATACTGGTTGATGGCAGCTTTCGCCATTGAATAAGCACTGGAACCTATCTCGGCGCGATCACAGTGAATTGATGTGCAATGAATGATCCGACCGCCGTTTTTCATCCAGGGCACACACATGCGGGTCATGTAGACAGCCGCATCAATCATCATATCAAAGGGCTTGCGCCATTCTTCCAGAGGCGAGTCGATCACCGGGGCTGCCATATATACGCCGGCGACGTTCGCCATAGCATCCAAATAGCCCCATTTTTCTGCTATCGCTTTACCAATCGACCCGGCGCAGGTTGGATCACTATAATCACCCGGGCAGATCAAATGATTTCCGGGAGGAAAAGTTGCCACAAGATCCTGCAGCAGGTTTTCGCGCCGGGCTGTAACGCACACGTCCCAGTTCTCATTCGCAAAACGTTGCGCAGTTGCATAGCCAATCCCGGAAGATGCCCCGGTAACAACAACCTTTTTTCGTTCTGACATAAATGACATCTCCTTCTCAATTACCCAAATGTTTTGTAAGTACTTCGCAGCCATTCTGCGTTACGAGCACTACATCTTCGAGGCGCACCCCGCCGGTACCTGGTACGTAAATTCCTGGTTCAATGGCAATCACCATCCCAGGCTGAATTTTCATCTGGTTATATGGGACGATGCGTGGTTCTTCATGATAACTTGTTCCCAATCCGTGACCGGAATGATGCGGATAGGGGGCATATCCCTCATTCTGGATCGCACTTCGCAGCATTTTATCCAGGTCGCAGGCGAGCACACCTGGTTTGATCGCCGCAATTCCCATTTGTAAGGTGTTCAATACAACCTGGTACATTTTTTTCAGTTCAGACGAAGGCTCACCTGCGAAGTGTGTGCCGGCATTATCGCCCCAGTAGCCATTTAACCGCGGCACAATATCAGCAATGACAGCGTCACCCGCAGTTATTACATACTCACCCGGCAGCCCGCCGATATCGGCGGCTCGGCTGCCAGCGATAAAATCAGCCACGATCGGCAGGCGACAGCCCGCCGACCTATCAAGCTGACATTTGACCCTGTCCCAAAGTTCAATTTCGCTGAGCCCGGGTTGGATCAGTCGCCCCGTTTCAAGCTGAGCAAGATCACAAATCCTTAATGATGCCCGCAGTAGTTCAATTTCTCTGGGGGTTTTTATCGCACGTAACGGATCAAAACTACCATCAAGCGGCACCAGGCTGACCAACGGCAAGCTGTCTTTAATGATTTCCAGAGATCGGAGGAGCGTCGTGTAGGGAAAGAGTGTTCAGAGCCGTGGCTGTCCAGGTGGG
>CAZLJB010000834.1:0-1700 GCA_964559195.1 uncultured Anaerolinea sp.
GTATGGGGTGAATTATATTCATCCTCTTTTACGATTCCGGCAACACGCTTGGCCTCCAAATTGGGGAATCCATAGGCTGCAATTGAACTTGGAAACAGGAACTTGACTTCCTTCAGATATTTCTCCGAACGATAAGCGGCCATCATCAACAACTGCATGGTACCTTCGACATTTATACGATGGGCTTCCTCGGTTGCAACCTCGGCTTTGGAAGATAGCGAAGCTGCGAGATGGTAGATAATATCAAAGTCATAATCGTAAAATTGTTTTACCCGGTTTACCAAATCTCCTTGAAGATGTTCGGCGGCTAGTGGTTTGATCGCATCTGGTAAGGGCGCCAAATCAGCGGTTACAATTCGATAACCACCTCGTACCGATAAATTTTGAACCAGAGCCTGGCCGATCTCACCGCATGCACCGGTGACCAACACGGCTTTTTCATTCATCTATACTCTCCTCGTGCTAGAATGGAGTGACTGGTTGCTGAAACCATAATCTGATTTTACAATATCAGACTTCCAATAAATCATTACTTTCATCATAAGTTTGGCCAAAGGTTGTACTATAGACCGGGCCGCCAAAGAGATTATGCACAACCTGACCACTTTGATACTAACAACAACCCTGATTTTATCAGCCTGTGCCTACACTGGGGAAACAAGCGCGGCAGGCAATTCAGCTGCGTTAACCCCCAGCGCAGCAGCCATTGACGTGACAGATTCTCCGACGGCAACAATCATCTGGTTCCCTGCCACCAACACATGGACGCCTTCGCCTACTTTTGTACCCAGCTTAACGCCAGAACTGCGCCCTGGCTTGGGACAGCAGGTATACCTGGATGACTTTAACAAACTGGAAACGTGGTCACAGACAACAATCGAAAGCAATGGTGACAACAACATCATACTGGATCGTAACCGGTTGACCCTGGCCATTAATACATCCCCGGCCACTTTATTCAGCCTGAACAAGGATCTAACTTTGACCAATTTCCAGGCAGAAATGACTGTTTCGATCAACCGCTGTTTTGGGCAGGATGTCTACGGCCTATTATTCCATTCTGCCAGCGGAACATTCGCTTACCGCTTTTTGCTCAACTGCTCGGGCAAAGCCAGGGTGGATTTGGTGCGGGGTGGGATGACAGTACCCTTGCAAAATTGGGTTCCAAGCGGTGATGCACCCTCCGGTGCACCCGGGTTGGTAAAAATGAGCATCTGGGTGGCTGGAACAGAAATGCGTTTTTTTTTGAACGATCACTATCAATTCACTGTGTTTGACCAAAGTTTCAAAAACGGCGGGCTGGGGGTATATGCAAATGCAACCAGCCCAGGCGGGGTGAATGTCAGCTTCTCAAACTTAATTATTCGTTCGGTTGATTATGTCTCCCCAACTCCGACAGCCACACCAACCAAAACAGCCACACCAACGCGTACGCCCAGGCCAACACAATAGTATTTTCGAAAGCTACAAAATAAGGTTGGTAGGGAAAACCCGTTGTTTTTCAGAATACCAGGCGATCTTATAGCTTGAGAAACAAAACGGTGAGTAAATATCGCCCTCTGAGCTCGCATTTCACCTGAAAGCATCCAATGGAAGCCGGGAATTTTCAAGGTTTTTTTGTATTTAATTGCGTAGCAAAACCAAGATTTTGTTAATACGCGGATTCTAATAGCTGATGGTTGCATGTTCACTGATCGCCT
>CAZLJB010000835.1:0-1696 GCA_964559195.1 uncultured Anaerolinea sp.
ATATTCCACCCTTAAAACACAACCTTTTGCTATACTTCACTGTATAGGAGAATAAAACATGACCTATTTACAGGGTAACTTACAGGGAATGCAGCATTTGGGTCTGCCGGTCACGGATTTGCAGCGCTCCCAGGCTTTTTATACGCAGCTTGGTTTTGTGACTGCGCTGCGCACCGACCTGTCCAAGGCGGATGGGACGGTGCAGGTGGCGATGATGGAGAAGGGCGGCCTGACGATTGAGCTGTACCAGCTGCCGGACGCGCGGCGTGATGAGCTGGCCTTCCGTCCGGATGGGCATATCGATCATATCGCACTGGATGTCCTGGATATCGAGAGTGCCTTTTCGGAACTCAAGGCAGCCGGGTTTGCGATCCTTGAGCCAGATGCCCCGGTCTTCCTGCCATTCTGGACAAGGGGTGTGCGCTTTTTCACCGTGCGAGGCCCGGATGGCGAAAAGGTCGAATTTAACCAGCGGCTTTAATCGTTGGCGTGCCGCAGGTTGAGGCGCCGGGTGCCGGGCAGGGCTTGCTTAGAGACCAGCAGCAGTCCGCTGGTGGCTCCCAGGTTGCAAGTACTCCAGCCCAGGATCTGCCCGCGGAAACCATCCAGCAGCTCAGGCAGGTGGCCGGCGGTTGCCAGTATGCTGGGTTGGGCCAATAAACTGGCGTTCAGACTTTCGCCCAGAGCCTGTGCGTCCTGTGCCTGGATGGCTTGCCAGCAGGCCTGCGCAGCCTGGGCCAGTGCCCCGGCCTGCGCTGTTGAATATCCCGGCAGATCCTGCGCGCCCGCAGACTGTTTTTCAAGCGGCAGCAGCTGCAGGTTTTCTTCGATGAAGCGCAGGTTGTCTTCATCCGGCAGGTTGGTGATGCGCTCTGGCCAGTAATTCCCGGCGTAATCGGCCCTGGTCAGCCCGGGCAGACAGATTCCAAGCGCGGGGTTGGCACCCTGTCCGGGCAGGCTGCCAGGCAGGTTGGTGTAGCCGAAAAGAATTTTGGCCAGTTTTTCAGGTTTATCGACAGGCAGGCGCGCGTTCCACAGCTCGAGCGCGGCGCTGCGGCTGGGCGAGCACCAATCCGGCCAGGGTTGGATGGAAAGAGTCAGGGCTGGCCCGGGCACCAATCCTGAAACAGCGGGTTGTTCCAGCCCACCGCCCGCCAGCACCAGGTAATCCGGGATCAGGCTGGTGCTTCTCAGCGCAGTCGTTGAGCGGACTGCCAGCCCGGCATGCGGGACGCGTTTCAAGACCACATATGCGATGCCAAGCTCCTGGCACAACTGTTGTTTGGCCGGTGTGCTGCCATCTTCGTTGACTACGAAATAATCCGGCCGGATTTCTTCCAACTCTTTCACAAAATCTAATATCCCGCTGCCTTTGGCTACAAAACCAGCTTTCACGCAGGCCAGGGCCTGGATCATATACAGGCGCTCGTCTTCGCTGTTGATGGTGGGGCGCTGCTTCAGCCGGTAGACGTTGCGGTCTGAACCGATCGCCACGTACAGGTCGCCATACTGGGCGGCTTCTTCAAAGAAGGCTACATGGCCGCTGTGGAGCATATCAAAACATCCGCTGACAAAGGCTTTTTTAGGCATCCGTGTTCTTCTGTCTCGGTTGGATTCGTAGTTTTTTATATTCTTTTTCAATGCGATCGGGGGTCAGGGCGCTGTAATCTTCGCGGCTGAAGGTGATCAGGTTGCC
>CAZLJB010000836.1:0-1695 GCA_964559195.1 uncultured Anaerolinea sp.
TGCCGGCATGGCTGATGCCAATCCAGAAAACAGTATTGACCAGGAATATACCCCAATAAATTGGCCGGTTAACACCTGCCACGCCCAAACCTTGCGTAATCATTAGCCCCCAGTAATACCCGAGACAGATTATTACCACAACGGATAGTATGGCTGCAACCACCCAAAATTTCCAACTGGTGGTGGTCATCGATTCCATAACCATCGCGTTCATTTCACCGCGAGGTCGAGGATCGAGCATTAAATGCTCTTCGCGCAAATGGGCTTCGTGATCGTGTCCGGCGGATTGGGGATGAGACTGCCCGCCAGCAGCGTGAGGCGCGGAATTAGCCATTACGGCCATAGGTCTTCTCCTCTTTCAAGTATGTCACACGCGGTAAAGTGCCGAGATCTTCCAAAAGCTTAACACCACGGCCATTTTTTGACATGATACTGACGCGACTTTCGGGGTCGTCCAACCTGCCAAATACGATGGCATCTGCCGGGCAGGCCTGGGCGCAGGCGGGAACTACTTCACCATCCACCACATCCCGTCCTTCTGATTTGGCCAAATCCTGGCCTTTATGAATACGTTGGATGCAGAAAGTACATTTTTCCATGATACCGCGTCGCCGCACGGTAACATCCGGGTTAAACTGGTTGGATAATGGATCCGGGCGGTCGTAATCACGCATATTGAAAACACGAGCCACGTATGGGCAGTTATTGGCGCAATAACGCGTACCCACACAGCGGTTGTAAACCTGTAAGTTCAAATCCTCAGACTGGCTGTGGACAGACGCGAATACCGGGCAGACCGGCTCACAAGGAGCATTTCCACATTGCTGACAAGCAATTGGTTGAAAGCTGGTTGCGGCCACTTCAGGGTATTCACCTTCCCATGTGTGTTCAATCCGCATCCAATGTAGCGAGCGGCCGTAACCCGAGTCGGTTTCGCCAACAAACGGAATGTTATTTTCCATGGCACAAGCCGCAACACAGGCCTGACATCCGGTGCAGATATCCATGTCGATGGACATCCCCCAAATCCCCTGGGTGGTCTCCCAATCTGCTTTTGCCTCTGGAATGATATGGTTAGCCATGATTTCTCTCTCCTTCTACCGTTATTGTTTCTTCTCTGACTGTTCGAAATGGGTATATCCTTCCAGGCGGGATAGGGCCTGCTTCTTTCCGGTTTTTTCAATTTTGACCTTGACTCCAGCATAGGCCAGGTCCCCGGCACCATTAAGATTTTTCCCAAACAAGTCAGATGGATTTATTCCACGGTTTTCGGCATAACGGCCAAATGCGCTGTGTCCCTGTCCAAAAGGAATTGCAACCACATCTGGTCTAATTGCCAGGTAAATTAATACTGAAACTTCTAATTCGCCAAAATCTGATCTGACCTTGACCACATCATCATCCGTCAGGCCCAGTTTCTCAGCAGTTTTTGGGTTGATCTCAATCCATGAATTCCACATAACAGTGCTGGTTGGATCGGGTGTTTCTTGAAGCCAGGGTCTGTTGGCTCCCGCCTCGCCCAAAATGGGCGAAACAAATGATGAAAGAATATAATCTCCATCGCCTTCTAATTTTGCCGCTGTTACTTTTAATGCCTGATCTAGTGCGCCACCTGCACCTGGGGTATCCAGGGAGACGGAGTTTTGCCACCAGCCTCCATATTGTTGGAATTCTGTCCAGAAAGTGGGCATATCT
>CAZLJB010000837.1:0-1687 GCA_964559195.1 uncultured Anaerolinea sp.
CGGGCCCAATCCACCACTTCTTCTTTATCTGCATCCAGCATGATTTCATTGCGTTCGATCAGGATCTGGCGCGCGCTGTCCAAGCGGCTGCGGATGGTTTCGGGGGAGATGTTCAATTCTTTGGCGGCGTTGGTGTGTGTCAGACCGCGGCTGAGAGCGTCCAGGGTTTGCCAGATCTCATCTGAGAGTGGGTCCGGGTGGTTGGGCACCGCGTACTTCAGATACCCGGCCGGCGCCGGCGAGAGAAAGGAGAACCCCAGGCTGACGTATTTCAGCAAATTGGCAAACGAGCCGGTTTCCAGTGGGCGCAAATAGATCATGGAGGCCTGCATGGTTAGCAGCCGGCGGACTGCGTTGGCATACACATAAAATTCGATATTGGTCTGGGATGTATAAGCCAGGATAGGCAGCTCCTGGTAGGTTTCCAGATTGCGGATCTCCTCGATCAAATCCAGACCGACCGTCAACCTGTCTGCATCAGGAGGCAGGCCCAGGTCGATGGCAGCCACATCCAGGTGAACCCCCTGGTCGTGCAGGCTGCGCAGCTTTGTGATGGTTTCCTGTTTGTAGATGGAGCGCTGTACACGACAATCTGATAATTGCAATTCGTTGGAAAGCGAATCGTATTGGCGCGGATCATTTTCAACCAGTAGGACTTCCAATGTCATGGGTGCCTCTCTTTCTTAATAATGGGTAAGGCGGGCATCTGTACTGTTACCGTTGCGCCATTTACCAACGCTTTGACATTTACCTGGGCTCGGAAGTGTTGCTCGATTTCCTCCAGGATCTCATAAATTCCGCTGCGGCTGTGATTTTCCTTGGCATTATCCGGCAGGCGAATGCCACCGCTGTTTTGAATCGTCAGGCTGACAGCGTCATCCGTCCTGGTCACGAAGATGCTGATCTCGTTGGCCTCGCCGTGAAAGATGGCATTACTGACCGCTTCCTCAATCACACGGTAGAGTGCCAGGCGCGTCCAGGGCGATTCGCGTTCAACCCGTGGGTCGATGTTCTTGATAAAGCGGACCGTGCGGGGGGCGGGTACGTGTTCCTTGATCTTGTTGGTCATGTCATCCACCCGTTCTCGCAGGGTGCTTTCCCAGTTGAGGCTGACCTTGGAGGTTTGGGCGCGGATCTCGATCAGGCAGTTATCCACATCCTGCAGCAGTTCCAGGATATTCTTCTCGGCGGTTTCAAGATTAACGTTCTGCTGTTGGCGAATGATCTCCCGACCCTGCTGCATGACACCATCTTTCATGCCATAACGTCCCAAAATGTTATGAACCCCCAGCTCCGGGCGTGCCAGGCCATGGAAGATCAGGTCACGGTACATTTCCCTGGCCAGGGTGGAAGCGAAGCTCTGCGCAAAACCCTGCACCATCATCTGGAACAGGCCGTCAAAATCCTGCTCGCGCCGGTAGTTTAAAATTACAACCGCCATGCGCTCATCTGCCAATCCAATTGGGATAAAGTAAGCGGATTTTATTTTCTCACGGACTGCAAAGCACGGCTGACCGGAGGGGTTTTCGTATAGAAACAGACCACTATTTTGGACCTGTTCCTCGAAATAAGGTTTCCAGTTTTTGATTAACCCAAATAATGGGCTATCCAGCAGCTGCACAGCGGAATTCATTCTTTCACCGCTTAATAAATCTCCCACCACTTGCAGATCGGAAGAGCGTCGTGT
>CAZLJB010000838.1:0-1686 GCA_964559195.1 uncultured Anaerolinea sp.
ATTCTTTCAGGCGTAGACATGTTTGTAAACCTCGGAAGGGTCTGGGTAAGGAGCTTGCTTGGCAAATTCAACTGCCTCAGCAATCTTATTTTGCACTTCTGTATCAATCACAGCCAGGGTGGCTTCATCCACATGATATTCAGCAGTCAGGTGCTGACCAAAGCGGGGGATGGGATCCTTCTTCATCCAACCCTCAATTTCCTCCTGGGTGCGATAACCATAGGTGTCACCCTGGTCGCCCATGTGGTGACCACGCCAGCGATAAGTATGGCACTGGATAAAACGGGGCCCCAGACCGGCGCGGGCATCGGCGACCGCCTGCCAGGCGGCGCGATAGACAGCCATCACATCATTGCCATCCACACTCACTGCTGGGATATTCATGGCTTCAGCACGCGCCGGACCAGTCCCCGCCGTCGAACGGACGGAGGATGTATATTCGCCATAAGTATTATTTTCCATAATGTACACCACTGGCAGCTTCCACAAGGAGGCCATATTGGCGGTTTCGTAAAAAAGACCCTCGTTTAAGGCGCCATCCCCAAAAAATGCGACCGAGACGCGATCTTCATGCAGCACCCTGGCCGACAAACCCGCGCCGGCTGCGATGCCCATGCCACCCGCAACGATACCATTGGCGCCCAAAATACCCAGGCTTAAATCCACAATGTGCATGCTGCCACCCTTGCCATGGTTGTAACCGGCCGCCTTGCCAAGCAGTTCGGCAAACATGCGCTTCGGTTCGCCGCCTTTGGCCAGCAGATGACCGTGCCCGCGGTGCGTACTGGTGATGTTGTCGGTTTGTTTTAAGTTGGAACAAACCCCGACCGCCACGGCTTCCATGCCTGTATACAGATGAGCCAAACCAGGCATGATACCGCGGCTGTAGACGTCATAGACCGTTTCTTCAAATTTCCGGATCGTCACCATGGCCTGATACATATCCAGCAGTGTTTCCACTGACGTATCCGGTACTGCGCTTCCTTCATTTAAACCTTTCGCTTTGCTCATAACTCCATCCTATTCATGGTTAACATTTTTATATCCATCTAGTGAGCGCCGCACCTGACTCATGTGCTCTTTCATCGCCAGGCGTGCGCCACTTACATCGCGCTGTTCGATGGCAGCAAAAATAACCTGGTGCCACTCCCGCGCCGCAGCCAGTTCTCCGGGAACCTGAAAACTGCGGCGGCGGCTTTCTCGTAAAATATCACTGATGGATGACATAACGATCTGCAAAACTGTGTTTTTTGTAGCCCGTGCAATCACCACATGGAAATTGGTATCTCGTTCCACGTGCTGTTCGAGGGTATCTGTCAGAGGTAATTCTGAAAAAGACCGCAAGATCTCAAGCTCCGCCGGGGTGATGCGTTCCGCAGCCAGGGCGCAGAGTTCCGGCTCGAGAATGCGCCGGACTTCCTGGAGCTGATCAATTGTGTTATCGCCATCCCGCAGCAGCAATATGACCGGATCAAGTGTATTCCACTGTTCAATCGAGTTGATGGTGGTTCCACTGCCCTGCCGGGTACTCAAAATACCCTTGGCAATCAATGACCCCAGCGCTTCACGCACCACCATCCGGCTGGATTGGAACATCACGGCCAGCTCCCGTTCGGGCGGCAGCCGGTCACCAGGCTTGTAACGACCAGAAAAGATCGCCTCCACCAACTGTAAGCTGATTTGGTC
>CAZLJB010000839.1:0-1683 GCA_964559195.1 uncultured Anaerolinea sp.
TCGTTGAGCGCAAGATCAAGCGGGGATACCAGGCGCAACCAGGCGAAGAACAGTAAATCGCATCCTTTTTTGGGGTGGGGGATGTTCGAACGCTGATACGGCTTTTGTAGGAAAATTATTGTCGCAACATTTCTGTCGTCATCTACCTTCGGTGACGTTTTTTCCAACTGTATCCTGAACGTACTTTATTCATCATTTTCACGCTTCTCAAACTGCGCGAAAAATTGTAAACCCGTCTATGAATTTGCCAGCGATCCGGATCACAAGGTTTCAAAAGCCCGGCATCCTTGCAAAGTATGGCAGCCCAGCTCAAAGCCTGGTCGGGGGAAACCTTCCATAAATTGGCCAATTCCAGTGCATCATACGAACTTCGAAATGGCAAGTAGGCAAGCTCTTGAAAAGCTTGTTTTAAGGGTGACTCGAGCATTTGGTATCCTAAGCAAAATGGCATCATCAATTCTCTTTCTACATTCGTGATAACAACATTCGGGTCGCCTTTTAGCTGCGCCACGGTGATTTCTGGACAAAACTGTGCAGCGCTTTTAAACGCCAGATTCAAGCCCATTGGATTGTTTTCAACTTGTGCGGCAATTTCGCGCAGAATCTCGGTGCCAATTGGGTTTTCCCCATTGAACATACGAGAATAATCAAGCACTTCCTCCCATTCAAAGGGAGGGATGGTCAGCACAGAATCTTTTTCGGCTGCCAGCACCACGCCGCTGCTGCGGGTAGTGGCTATCAATAAACTGGATGATGGCATTACTGAAAGCAGCTCATCAAGTTGGTCATAATTTCGCAAAGCATCCACACAGAATAGCAGCCGTTGGCTGCCTATCATCCGTCCGATATCCGCCGCCAGGTTTGCGGGATTAATCATAGTGATGCCAATTTCGGCGGCGATTTGAAATAAGATTCCAGAAGGGCGGTTGAGTTTATCAGTTTTTCCATCCAACCAATACACATGGTCAAAGCGCGCCTGGAGCAAGGGGTAATAGTAAAGCGTTTTTAGTAGAGATGTTTTACCCACTCCAGGAGGGCCATGCAAGATCAGGCTGCGCCCCGAGCGGCTGATAAGGCGATCTCGGATTTGTTTGTGTAGGTCGATACGCCTGATATATTCTGAATGCCAAACAGGAGTACCTGCCAAAATTCGGCGTTCGTTCAGCAAGGTAATAATCTGAGGATCATCCAGAATTACCCGGTAATTGGGCGGGGCAAGCGAGACCCAATGCTGTACCGTAGCGATGGTTCTTAAGCCTGGTTTCCCCAGAAAGTGGCGGAGTAGATCTTTGAAAGCGCCAAAGGACAGACCTTTGCGTCCTTCAATATTCCCGTTGAACCAGGCATAACTGAGTGAAATATCAAATCCAATTTCATCTCGGATATATCCGACGGCTTTTCGAGTGCTTTTTTCAACACCAGGGTTCAGATTTACCAGTACAAGATCGTGAAAATAATCTCCAAATTCAGTAAAGTTTCTATCCAAGCAAATGCTCCACAAATGCTCCACGCGCAAAACTTTCTCTGAAGTATCCTATCTTCATCCATGCGCATGGATGCCGCCTCGTTTTGCAACCCGCAATGAAAATTGATCTTGCGAACAAAAACTAAGGCCCCCATATTAACAATGCTCACCGGTGAGCAAATCCCACATTCAGGAGATTTGCTCAAAATGACTAATCC
>CAZLJB010000840.1:0-1673 GCA_964559195.1 uncultured Anaerolinea sp.
GTATCTCCACCGCTTCGTAAAATTCCAATAATAATGAGCATATTGGAGGCACGCATCCAAAGAAAAAGCGCAGCAATGGTCATTATTTGAAAAGAATTTTCTGTAACTTGAGGGGAAACACTGTATAAAGATAATATTGGTCGCCGGATAAGTAAAAGAATAGATCCAACAACCAAACCTGTTAAGATTGCCAAACCTATAGATTTGCCAGAATAATTGTAAGCATTTTTCAAGTCCTGGGCCCCGATTTTATTCCCGACAACTACTGCAGTTGCATTTGCCAGCCCGATGAAAAAAATAAACGCCAGGTTATCTATGGAATTAAATATGTTGATAGCTGCAATCGAATCTGTACCCATGCGTGCATAAATGATGTTATAGGTAGTAATTCCAAATGACCAAAATAATTCATTTAACGCAACTGGTATGACTGGTCGCATGATTTTCCATGTAAAGCCCCAATCAAAATAAAGCAATTCACGCCAGGTTGCAGCTGCCGTGGAATTATTTTGATAATAGATACCGATCAAAAGAATCGCGCATTCAATTCCTCGGGCAAGGATGATTGCTATCGCTGCGCCATAAACTCCATATGTTGGAAGTCCAAATTCCCCAAAAACAAGACCAAATGTCAGAAGAGCATTGATAATTATGGAAATAACTGAGGCTGCCACTGGTAGACGCACGTTTCCGGTCGAGCGCAATATAAAGACATATCCAAAAGTGATGGCAAAAAAGAAAAAGCTCCAACTAAAAATACGTAAGTACTCTGCACCAACCGCCACGACCTGGGGGTCAGTAGAATAAATTGCTAATATTTGACGAGAGAATAATTGGGATAAAATAAAAAATATCAATGCGAGACCAAGCGATAGTCGTAGAGAGAGCCCCAAAACTTTGCGAATATTTACGACATCCTTTCTTCCCCATAATTGGGCAGTGAAGATCCCTGTGCCACTTCCCAGTCCAAATAAAATAAGATTAAATAAAAAAAATATCTGGCCCGCCAACCCAACTGCAGCCACGGCCACATCTCCTTTTTGACCAATCATGATCACACTGACCATATTTAGAGATGAGAAAACAAAATTTTGTATGGTAATCGGTAAAGCTATTTTAAGGATTTGCGAAAAATATTCCTGGTCATTGTAATATTCAAACACGCGCTTGGCTGGAGAGATAAGAAAATTCAATTTATTATCCCTGATTTACTTTTGATTATTAAAAATATCATAATATCCTTTATCCAGTTCATCATCAGATAAATGGGCGTATCTTTGGGTTATTGCAATATTTGCATGTCTGGCCAATTCTTGGGCTAGTTTTAAATTTCCCGAGGCTTGCAGGACTGTTGTAACAAAATAATGCCGGAAGGAATGGGGCGTAATTTTTCCTTTAGCATCATCGCCAAGAACCTGTCTGATTCTTTCATCCACGATATTTCTACCCGTAGTTGGTGTAATCGATTTGACTTTTTTACCAGCCCCTTTGTCATGTCTGGCAAAGAGGGGCAGGGAAGTCATCGCCCGTCCTGAGTTACCATCAAGCTTGCTTCTAGCTTGTAAATATTTTTTCAGAGCTTCCATTGACCTGACCGAAAATCTAACAACTGCTTGTTTGTTTCCTTTGCCGATAATTATTGCTCGACCTTCATTCCAGTCGATATCACCACG
>CAZLJB010000841.1:0-1670 GCA_964559195.1 uncultured Anaerolinea sp.
CTTCCGATCTACTTTGCCGTTCTTGACCTGGGGGTAGGACCAGTACTCGGCCGGGAAGCTGGTTTTATCTGCCCGCCAGAGTGCTTCGCTATCGTTATGGATATCCATCCCGCCTTGCAGGGCCCGGAAAATATCACATCTTTCAACCGGCATGCGGGTTCCGTCCGGGTAGGAATGGTGGATCTGCCAGTGCATATTGGTGCCGAGCAGCTGGCTGACATCCGTGTAACCCAGCAGCCTGAGGCAAGCCGGGTTGGCAAAGGTGCAGTTGCCCTGCAGGTCGATCCCGTAAATGGCCTCCGCGGTTGAATTTAGCAACAGGCGCACCTGCTCTTCGCTGTTCTTGATGGCCAGTTCGGCTTCCTTCAAGCCGGTTAAATCCCAATTAATACCGTTGACTCGCACCGGTCGGCCGCTGAAATCACGCTCCACGCTGGCCGCCGCGCCCAGGTAGCGCACACTGCCGTTAGTAAGAATGATACGGAACTCGGTATTAAAAATCGCCTTGCCCAAGACGGCGTTATTTAACAAAGTTTCGGTCGCGAGCAGATCATCCGGATGAATGGCGCTGCGCCAGGTGGCGTACATCGGCATCACATCCAGCGGCACGTCAAACATATTGTACATACGTTCATTCCAGGTCAGGAAGTTGGTTGGGACATGCCAGGACCAGACCCCAATCCCACCGGCCCGGGTAGCCATATCCAGACGCGAGAGGGTGTACTGCAATTCCCCGGCGGTCTTCTGGTGCTCCTGGATTTCTGATTCAAGCGCTGACTTGGCAGCATAGGTTCGCCAGGTTTCGGAGGTGGCTTTCTGGTTCAACCGCACCATCAAACCAACCAATACTGACATCAAAAAGCCAATCACCGTAACCAGCTCGGGCAAATAGGTTTTGTTGCGGGCCAGATACAAAGCCGTCGGGCGGGAGCGGACGGCGTAGCGATGTTCGAATAACATTACAGCTGTGGCGGCCTCCAGGTTGGGATCCAGAGTCTGCCAGCCAGCCTGGGTATAGACCTGGGTTTCATCAACCATCAAGACAGTCTTCAGGCTGTCGGCCACGGTCTGGGTTTGCTGGGTCTGCAGGACATCATCGAGCCAGGTTTGAATTTTAAAGACTGCCAGGATAAATCCCGCGAACTGGTTGTTTTTTTTGACTGGGAAATAAACCAGGAAGCCTTTGCCACCCTGTGCCAGATCAATCGGTGCGGTCATGGTAGGCGCGCCGAAATTTTTGGCAGCTTCAAGCGCTACGCGTCTTTCCTCTTCTGCCGCCAGGTTCAAATCCTGGGCGGCTTCATTACCCGCCAGCGGAACGATCCAACGCACATGATAACTATCGTCGACCCATTCGATGGCCTGGAAACCCGGCAGGTCATTGATATAAGACTGCATCTGGCTCGTAAATTCTACTTGCGTCAAACCACCCTGGACATTCCACTCATTGGCAGTTCTGCTTAATTCCGCCACCCGCATCCGCAGGTCAGATTCTACATAATGGGATATTTTTTCATTTTCAGACCGGATGGCATTGAGTTGTTCGAGCTTTTGCTGCTGGCTTAATACCCAGCCAAACAGGCTGAAGCTAGCAAAAACCAGCGCGCCCATCAAAATGGGCAGCCAGAATGTATTGAAGCGTGGTTCATTGGTGGAAGATGTCTCAATTT
>CAZLJB010000842.1:0-1667 GCA_964559195.1 uncultured Anaerolinea sp.
CTCAACACGGCTCTGAACACTCTTTCCCTACACGACGCTCTTCCGATCTCGCACCGTTACGGACCTTGATGGTAATTATGTTGGCAAATTGGATGATTTGATCGCGCGTGAAAGATCAGATTTTCCACATCCGGTTGTGGAGGCGTTGGTAATTCTTACCCGGCGCGCTGAAAAGCTGGATGTTCCATATTCAGCAGTCATGTCACTTTTTGCTCCGGCCATCCCACTCAAGTTTCATGTGGAAGATATTCCCATCTACGAATTGAATGAAGCCGATGTATTTCTTTCGCGAGATGTACTTGATAAACAAATTATTGACACGGATGGCGCCCGCGTGGTGCGAGTCAATGACCTTGAATTGGTAAGAGTCAGTGGCACCCTGTATGTAAGTAACGTAGATGTTGGCATGATGGGTATTTTGCGAAGGGTTGGTTTGGAGCATGCAACCCAGGCCATCGCCTCAGGCTTGCGTATCCCGCTCCACGAAAATTTCATTTCATGGGATAACGTTGAACTTTTACATCACGATCAGTTCATGCGTTTGCGCGTGCCAGCCGAAAGCCTTGCCGATCTGCACCCGGCGGATCTGGCTGAAATATTGAGTGATTTGAACAAATTAGAATCTGGCCAATTCCTCGAATCAATGAATGTTGAGCAGGTAGCCGATGCCCTTGAACAGGTCGAAACAGAATTCCAGGCCAGTCTGCTTGAGGATATGGATGACGAGCGCGCGGCGGATGTTTTGGAAGAAATGGAACCAGATGAAGCTGCAGACCTTTTGGCTGAACTGCCTGTTGAGCGTAGCCTTAGATTGGTCTCCTTAATGGAAAAGGATGAAGCAGATGATGTTCGCCATCTGCTAACTTTCCCAGAAGACTCAGCTGGTGGAATTATGACAACCGATTTTGCAGTTGTTCCTCCGGATGTAACTTCCGAGCAAGCCATTAAACTTCTACGCGAGACTGCTTCTGATATCGGTACCCTGATTTATGTATATGTAACTGATCTGACGGACCACCTGATTGGTGTGTTCTCATTGACGGACCTGATTTTTGCTGAACCAAACACGCTGGTCAGGGATTTTATGGATGATCGGGTTAAAAAGGTATTAACCCTTGATGATCAAGATGAAGTTGCCCAAATTATTACAAAATATGATTTATTAGCTGTCCCGGTGGTTGATGATCAAAATGTAATTCATGGGATTGTCACAGCGGATGATGCCCTTGACAAAATCATTCCAACTGCCTGGAAGAAGCGTCTCCCGCGTTTCTACCGTTAATTTGATGGGAGGCTAAAATGAAAACTGAACTGTTTGTCAATTCCAACCGTCGCTTTCTGTCGGATTTGTGGAAAAAAGTGCTGTTATTCCTGTCTGTTTTTGGGCCAGCTACAATCACAGCCATGGCTGATAATGATGCTGGTGGGGTTGCGACTTATTCGATTGCTGGTGCCAGGCTTGGTTATCCGATCCTGTTCCTGCTCCCAATCATTACTCTATTGTTGGCCATTACCCAAGAGATGGGGATGCGCCTGACGATCATCACTCGCCGCGGCCTGGCGGATTTGATCCGCGAAAAATACGGGGTGCGCGCCGCTCTCTTTATGTTTGGCGCCCTGTTGATTGCCAATATCGGTACCCTGGTAACCGAGCTTTCGGCTGTCAA
>CAZLJB010000843.1:0-1665 GCA_964559195.1 uncultured Anaerolinea sp.
CGGAAAGGATTGTGGTGGCGGCGCCGGTGTTGGTGGAGGCAACGATTTCTTTGACGGGTGACTTTTTGGTGGAGGTGAAATAGGATGTGAGTGGGTTGAAAGCGACTGCCATGCCAACACCGACCGCCGTTAAGGCCGCGAAACGCCAATCATGCGCGTACGTCAACGCGAGCACGATTGAAACCAATACGGTAAAGACACTCGAGACTTCATAGGAGCGGAACATGGACTCTTCGGCGTCATGCGAGCGCAATACTTTGATCGGGAACTTTTCCCAAATCGGAACGGTGAAGGTACCAATGATGGATGAGATCACACCCACGGCGCGGATAATGAGCGGATAAACAATCCACTTCAGCTCGCCGGTGATGGCAACCAGGGCCAGGCCCAGGATTAAACCAGAGACAATCGTGACTTCGTAGGATTCGAAAATGTCAGCGGCCATGCCGGCACAATCACCGACATTATCGCCGACCAGGTCAGCAATCACGGCTGCGTTGCGAGGATCATCCTCGGGAATATCCTTTTCAACCTTGCCGACCAGATCTGCACCCACATCGGCCGCCTTGGTATAAATACCGCCGCCTACGCGCATAAAGAGCGCCAATAAGGTGCCACCAAACCCAAAGCCAAGCAAAGTATCCGGGGCTGCCTTACCGAAGATGATGAAAATGATGGTGCCACCCAGCAAACCGAGGCCATCCGTCAACATGCCGGTATAAGTGCCGGCGTAATAAGCAATCGAGAGGGCTTCATTAAATCCGCGGCGAGAGGCAGAAGCTACACGCACATTGGCCTGGACTGCCATACGCATGCCCCACTGACCCACGATCAGCGAGAAAGAAGCGCCCATGATAAAAGCAATCGTGCGACCAATGGCGATAATAAGGGTGATGCCCTGGTCACCGAAGGCCTTGAACTCGGCTCTGGCTTCCAGACTGGGTGGAACCACATAAACACTCAGGAACATTACCACCGTCAGAACAACAATCAAGGGAAAAATGGTCTTCAACTGTTGATCAAGATAAGAATCTGCGCCTTCGCGGATCGCATTCCAGACTTCCTGCATCTTTTCAGTGCCTTTGTCTTTTTTGAGAACCGTACTGCGCAGCCACCAGGCATAGGCCAGGCTGAGAAATGCAGCAGCCAAAACCAGAAGCATGGCAACCTGTTCAAAATTATTTAATCCGTGCCGGCTACCCAACCAAAGAATATCCATACGACCTCCATAACTTGAATTTTTTAAACCCGACCAGATAAGATGGCTGGATATAAAGGCAATATTTGACCATCACAGGCTGTGCTGCCAAACCGAAATTAACGGTTTGGACAAAGCTGCGCTCAGGTGTGCTGGTGATTTTCGCGTTTTTTTTGGGAATCCCACCAATACGCAACAAATGGTATGGAGGATTATCGCAACAAGACTTGCCGCTGTTTCCCGGACGCTAAACAGTCACAATCTACAATTAAAAGCTGGGGTAGTATACATAACAAGAAACAGGATGTCCAACACCATATCCTAATCCTGGAATTCCCCACTCATAAGGAATGGTTATGTCAATTTAATGCTACAATTCTGGAAGCCGAAAGCCGAGACCAAATAATTTTCAAAAGGGAAAAATCATGGAAACCACCAAAAACTCAAAGCCATTCATCCCCAATTCT
>CAZLJB010000844.1:0-1661 GCA_964559195.1 uncultured Anaerolinea sp.
GACATATTCAAACGTCGATTCAGATCCGTCTCGCTAATGGTTTGTGCCGCACGGGTTATTGCATGCACCGGTCTCATCGCGCGATCTGCGAGCCACAATCCGCCCGCCAACGCAATCGCAATGGTTAGAAAACTACCCAGAGCCAAAGTAAACACCAGCCGGTTGTTCAAACCATACGGATCAAAGGGGCTGCCCAAAATTACAGACCCCAATTGACCTTCAATGGTCACCATCCTGACAATAAAAAAATAATTCGATCCTGAGCTTTTCCAATCCTGGATCCACCAGGCTGAAGGCTCTATCGAGTTCGCAGCCAATTTTTGGAGCGTAGCTTGTGCCTGAAGAATCAAAGCTTGCGCATCCTGGGGAGTTGTCACAGTCTGGTTGGCCAATAATACTTTACCATCCGCGCCAAACATCAAAAAAATATCTGAAGGTTGTAAAATCGGAAATTCTTTCGGTTTTCCCTTTAGAGCTTCTTCGATTTCGTTAAATTTCGCATTCAAGTGGTATAAGGCATCTCCTCGAATATCACGCGTTTGATTATAAAAAACAAAAGCGCTGAATGCGAATAAAACCATTGCCAAAATAACCGTATACCACATTACCAATCGGAAACGAATGCTATGGAAAAACGTAGTAAAACCAGAAAACCTTATCATCAATTTTCCTGCGCATCTCGGATACGATAACCGGATCCACGGACTGTCTCCAACAATTTAAGTTCACAAGGATCGTCAATCTTCCGACGCAAGCGTCGGATATAAACGTCAACAACATTTGAAGAAACTATATTTTCATAACTCCAAAGGTGAGATTCGGCCATTTCGCGAGTGACCAGGTAATTTGGATGATGCATCAGGTATTCCAGTAAAGCAAATTCTTTGGAGGTCAATTCAATCGGCTTGCCACCCCGCCTGACAGTATGAGTGGCTGGATCAAGATATAAATCTGCCACATGCAGCTCACCTGATTTTGCTCCTGACTCCCGGCGCAGCATGGCGCGCAACCTGGCCTTCAATTCATCAACCTCAAACGGTTTTACCAGATAATCATCTGCACCACTATCCAACCCAAGCACGCGATCTCCAAGCGCATCCCGCGCAGTCAGCATCAGAATCGGGGTTTTGATACGCTTATTTCGCAAAGACCTGCAAATCTCGACACCGTTTTTACCGGGGAGCATGACATCCAAAATAATACTGTCATAAACATCCATCAGTCCCATTTCTTCCCCATCAAGGCCATCATAAACTACATCCACTGCGTAACCATCATCCTGAAGCGTCAAACGCAGCGAATCACTCAAACGTTTATTATCTTCGATCAATAAAAGGCGCATTTTAGATCACTCCATCCAAAATAGAAACTTTATAAATTCTAGCATAAATGCATGACAAAATAATGAATGGAAATCCAATCAATTTGCATTATCTTCAGATAAGCCACATTTTATCGATCTTGATGGAAAACCAGACAAGGATCAGGACTTTAACCATCATCAATCCTGCCAGCTTTATTACCAATCAGTGGAAGTAAAAATAATGATCCAATCCGTTCATGTTCCTGTCATGATGAGATTGTATACTGGAAAAATCAATTTCGCCTAGGAGAAAACACAATGAAAAAACAACTTCCTGCCTTATTGGCTGCCCTTCTAA
>CAZLJB010000845.1:0-1659 GCA_964559195.1 uncultured Anaerolinea sp.
TAGCTTCAGGTGACTGGAGTTCAGACGTGTGCTCTTCCGATCTCTTCGCGGCGCATGTCATCGATCGTGAAGAACAGGTAAGGCGGGCAGGTTTCTCCCATGACCTTCAGGCCGCGTTCTCGGGCATACTTCAACATATCGGCTTCGCCGCCCACATTCATGTGGACGATGTAAACGGGTGCATCGGCTTGTTGTGACATGGCACACATGCGCATGGTGGATTCGACTGCACCCCAGGCCGGGCGGGTGAGGGCGTGCCATTCTGGGGTTGTGTGCCCGGCTGCCAGGGCTTCAGGGATGAGCTGCTCGATTACATCGCCATTCTCGCAGTGCACCATCACCAGCATGCCATTCTCGCGGGCCAGGCGCAGTGCGCGGAAAATCCCACTGTCATCCAAACGCAGGCGCCCGTTGTAGGCGGTGAAAACCTTGAGGGTGCGGATGCCCATCTTGACCAGGTTGGGGATATCGGCGGCGATGGCATCGTCCAGGTGGGTCAGGTTCATGTGGAATGAATAATCAATGGCCGCTTTTTGGGTCTTTTCCAGCCAAAGATCAACCGAGTGATTGAAGCCCTGGGGTTCGTGTACAACAAAATCCATCACGGTGGTTGTGCCGCCAAACGCGGCAGCCTTATGGCCGGTGTAATGGTCATCGGATGAGACTGTGTCAAACATGGGCAGGTCGAAATGAGTATGCGGGTCGATCCCGCCCGGTGTGATGAACTTTCCGGTGGCGTCGAGCAGTTCAGCGCCCGGATGCGCCAGGTCTTTGCCGATCAGCGTGATGGTTTCATTTTCAACCAGGATATCGGCCTGGTAGGTTTCTGAGGCGGTGATCAGTGTGCCGTTCTTGATAAGGGTGGCCATAAAGGGTTCCTGAATGGTGAAATGGTTTCTGCGTTTTATGTTTTATATAGAAATAAGCTGGATGTTGCGGTTTGTTAATTTTTCAAGTCTGGTTGGTTAAATCGGCGCTGCTGTCATAACCGGCCTGGACTTGCTTGATTCCCAGCAGGGCCAGCAGTACTTCAGGGGGCAGGTCGATGGCGGGCAGTTCGGTTTTGTAAAGCTGTTCATGCTCGGCTCGTTCGCGCAGGGATTGCCACAAGAGCTGGCGTTCATCTGAGCTGACCACCAGGTCATTTAACGATTGGGCGCGCAGCAGGTATTCTCCGGTGGTGTAGAAAAAGGTGATGCGTTTCCACTTATCGGCTGTGATGGGGTTTTTGAGCCGATCCAGCGCGCCAAGTTGGATTTTGAAATATTCTTCATGCGCGTGGGGGTGTTCAGGCTCGTCACGCAGCAGTTCAGCGCGCGTGGTCAGTTCATGCCCGCGTACCTCAGACACATACTGGATCTGTCCGCCCAGTGTGCCAAAGCTGCCGGGTTGGTAAAAGGCTAGATAATCCACGGCAACCACCTTGGGGGCGCTGCGCATGGGAATGCGGTACCAGCCCAAAACGCGGGCGATTTCCAGGTCGCGCGGTGTGGGTAAAAAACAGACGAGTACAAGCGATGTGTTTGAGAGCATGGTTTGAGGTGGATTTTAACCCGGGAAAATACCCGCGAACGGGTTATTTTGGTGTTGAAAAGATGGTTTTGCATTAATACTACATCAAAACGGGTGTTTTGGAAACAGGATAATTGGGGTGGAGTG
>CAZLJB010000846.1:0-1658 GCA_964559195.1 uncultured Anaerolinea sp.
TGTCTCTCCAGAATATTATTTTACATTGGGATATTTGAAAACATTTCCTTTTTTTTACTCATTTTCCCATCAACGTGAGCTGCCCAAATTATTAAATAAAATAGGCGCCTTCCGGAGAAGGCGCCTTTGGGCGGCTGATGGGTTTCGAACCCACAACATCCACATCCACAGTGTGGCGCTCTGCCGTTGAGCTACAGCCGCCATATTTAACAGCCGAAAAATTATATCACAGCATTATTTGTTTTCGAGGATTTTTCGTACTAGTTTGGGAACATCTGGTCGCAACACAGTTTCCTGAACCCCATTTTTCAAATCTTTAACAGTTACCTTGCCAGCAGCGGCTTCATCCGGCCCAATTACAATCACAACATTCATTCCCATTCGGTCCCCGTACTTAAATTGCTTTGGTAATTTGGCTGGTTCGGGATAAACCGTCACCATTATGCCAGCCTCTCTTAATTCACTGGCCAACGAATAAGAATTCATCCACAGAGATTCGTCAAAAATTGTGACCAATACTGGCGCTGGCGTTGGGACAAAAACCGGTATAAGCCCTTTCTCCTTTAAGATAATTCCAATCACTACATCCCCCATCGCAAAACCAACCCCAGAAAGTGGATCACCGCCCACATCACGCAATAAGTTATCATAACGCCCACCACCAAGAATTGCACGGCGAACGCTTCCGGACACATCAAAGGCCTCAAACACCGTTCCTGTATAATACAATAGGCCACGCATTATGTTAGGGTCAAATTTGACGTAATCCTTCACCCCCAGTGCATCGAGGGCGTTAAATAATCGCACAAGCTCATTAGATTTTTTCCAAAGTTCATAATCAGACAGGATTTTTTTCAAACCGTTCAATTGAGCCTGATCAATTCCCATTTCAAGCACAAATTCATCCCACTTTATCGGATCCATCTTGGCTCGCCGATCTACTGCGGTGGAAACGTCCATTCGCTTCTCAATGGCAATTCCAAGCAAATTAAATTCAGAATCCATCAGCCTGCGATTGTTTACATAAATCGTTGCGAGCTGTGGACTTAGACCGCTAAGTTTTAAAAATGTCGCGGCGATGGCAATCAACTCTGCATCGGCCTCTGGAGAATTTACTCCCAACATGTCCACATTCCATTGAAAAAATTCACGCGTACGGCCTCTTTGAGGGCGTTCATATCGCCAAAACGGTCCAAATGACCACCACCTGGCAGGGAACGTTATTTCGCCCTGTTTTTGAGCAATCATGCGCGCCAGGCTGGGAGTCAGCTCTGGCCGCAGGGTGATCATGTCTCCATTTCGGTCTGGGAAAACAAATGCCTGTTCCTTAACCAATTCCTCGCCAGACTTGGCAGCATATAAATCAATGGTTTCAATAAAAGGAGCATCCCATTCCTGATAACCAAACATTTGAGCAGACTGACGAACGTTCGAATAAATATAATTACGCTGTGCCATCTCTTCAGGATAAAACTCACGCGTACCTTTGACCGATAGGATTGTTGACTTGGTTGCCATATACTTGCTCCAGTACAATTTAGAATAATTTCAATATTCAAGTGTTGAATTTTGAAATTGGTTTGGTATAATCTTTTGAAAAAGACTGGTTCTAATGTTTTTTGTGGTCATCGTTTGCAGCCTGACATGGACGTCGAGAC
>CAZLJB010000847.1:0-1656 GCA_964559195.1 uncultured Anaerolinea sp.
TCCAATTCCCGATAAAACAGGATCTGTTGCAAACGCAAGATGGATTCGTCATCATAATAACGATAGCCATTTTTGCCCACACGTACCGGTTTAAGCAGCCCGATGGCATCGTAATGATGAATGGTACGCGGAGTAACTCCGGCCAGACTGGCCAATTGCTTAACCGTGAACATGGCCACAATATAAACCATAACGTAACGTAAGAGTCAAGAGCCAACAAAAACAAACCGTTCTCATGTTGAACTGAAATATACGAGAAGAAAGTAATTTGGGGTGTTGTTCGGAAGGGAATCTTCCGAACAACACCCCAAACCCCTGGCTTTATTTTTGTTCAAAAGGCAGCCAGATATCAAACTGCGAACCCTGGCCTAATTCACTGTGGGCTTTTATGTTACCACCATGTTTTTCTAGGATCGAACGGACGATGAACAAGCCAATCCCGGTGCCCTGAATTTCATTTTGGATGGCATTTGAGCCTCTAAAAAAACGATTGAACAAGAGCGGTAAATCTTCGCTGGGAATTCCAATGCCGGTATCGACAATTGAGATTTTGATACCGTGCGTCTGTCTTTCCAGGAGAACATCGACCTGCCCCCCGGGAGGCGTAAACTTGATGGCATTTCCAAATAAGTTAACAAAAACCTGAATTAACGAACTCTCATCTCCATTGATGATTCTGGATGTTTCGTCCAGCTCTTCCAGGGAGTGAATTATCAGCGTAATATTTTTTTCTCGGGCAGGAAGTTCAACCTGGTGAGCCACCTGCTTAATCAACTCATCAATATCAAGAAAACGGAAATGCAAATGAACTTGATCACTTTCCAGGCGACCTGCACTCAAGATGTCTTCAACCAGCAGCCGTTCGCGGGTCAATTCGCTTTTCAATACATCCCAGTATTCAACATATTCATCTGATGTGGTGCCGCCATCAATCAGATTAACCATTAAAAGCATGGTCGCAATCGGGGTACGCAATTCGTGGGTAGCCCGGTTGATAAAATCTGATTTCATTTGTTCCAGCCGGGCGCGATCGCTGATATCCCGTACAATAGCAGTCACCTCATCCACACCGCTATCCTTAAAGCGTGCTTCAAAAACATAGGATGAATCACCGATTTTTAACGTATATTCCATGGTTTGAATGGCACCGGTTTGCAGAGCATCTTTAATACAATTCATGGCCTTTTCAAGAAAAACATCAGGCATAAAAGATTCCAATAAAGAACCAACGATTTGATAACCTGGCAAAACCAGCAAGTCATTCGAACTTGCCTTGTAATCTAAAAATGTACCATCACGCTTAATTCGAAAAATCATATCCGGGACTGCGCTCAGCAAAGCTGTATTGCGGGTTTCGCTTTCCATCAATTCGGTTTGCATTTTTTTGCGCATCAATGCATTGGATAAAATGTCGCCAACCATCTTGATCAAGAGGATACTGTCAGGTAACCAGACTCTTTGCACTGTTACCGAATCAAAGCCAAGAAAACCAACCATAAAATTATTAGCAACCAACGGTACAACCAGCACGGATTGAATCGATTGTTTTTCCAGGATTTCCCGCTCAGACTGAGCTTCATCGGGCAGCTGGGCGACAATCGGAATATAAATTTCATCCAACTGTTCCAGCTTTTCCATCCACCAGGGAAAAATGGA
>CAZLJB010000848.1:0-1655 GCA_964559195.1 uncultured Anaerolinea sp.
CTTCCCCGCTATCCAGATTGGTGCAGATGGTTTTAAGCTCCCAGATTTCTGATTTCGCAGGCTCGTCCAGCTTTGTCACAAGCGTCGCCGAGGCTGTTTTGCAGGCCAGACGCAACGAGTCCTTTTCAACGGAGGGCCAGAACATGGGAGCGTAGGCATTTGCAACCATTTTGCAGCCGGCATCCGATGCCAACTTGCAGATTGAATCGATCCAGACTGTTTGTCCGGCCTTCGCATCGACCGATAGAAAGGCCTCTAATCCTGTCCGGGCGGCGTTTTCTGCGCTCTTCCCAGGCTGTTCACGTTGAAATAGGGCTGGCAGGCGAGCCCAGAGAATGAACCCGGCGGTCACCAGCATCAGGAAGACAATCAGAGCTGTGACAATACGAGTAGGGCTGATGGTGATCACTTTGTTGTGTTTCATAAACACCTCCGAATTGGATTTACCTGGCACAACCGGGGCCGGATGGTTTTCCTGACAAGCCCGCACGGGACTTAACGCAAAAAGCGACCACCAGCGCAGGTGCTCTTTGAATCCCAAAGAGATTGCGTTAGTGGTCGCTTCTGAGGACAAAATGCAGGAAGTTAATTTGGCGACCGGTTGGCCAAGGTTATTCAGTTGTGGGGGGATATTACCAAAGTTTCAAAAAGTACGCAAGGTTTTTAGAATATATTTTCTAATAATCCTTTTCGTGATTTGGCGTTTTCTGTTCAGTGCTCTATTCAGCAATGAAAAAGGATATTATTTCACTCCAAATGACCTAAAACCGCATCAATGTCCTTCAAGTTAACGAGCTTTCCATGAACCAGTTGCATTTCGGCCACGGCTGCAGGTGTAAAACCGCTGCGTGCGAATAAGGCATAGTGAACATGCCAGCCTTCACCAAGGTCGGGTAAATCGCGCAGCACGAGCGGGGTTTTACGTTCAATCAATTCGCGCACAACCTGCCGATCCACACGGTCTGTACCCCATTTACACTCACCAAGCAGAATATCGTGAGTCTTCCAATTCAGCGCAACCGCATCCACCTGTACACGACTACTCCACTGACTGCCGATCTCATCCGGTGTAAAGGGAAGTTGACCTGCTTTCCCTTGCGCCCAGACCCAACGCCGGGCAAGTTCTTCAAAAGCAGTTACACCTACAAAACTTCGCAGATTGCGTCGTACGGCTTCAATGACCTGTTCTCTATCAAATGGCATGGATGATAGAAACGGTTCCAGAAACTGGAAATAGAAGCGAAAATATGGATCACTGAGGTGGTAACGGCCACTCCGGGATCTCCCACGTTGAGCCTTGGATTGGGTGACTGGTAGGCGGCGCTCGACCAGACGAAGCTCCTGGAGGGTGTTGAGGTAGAAGTTAACACTTGTGGATGGTATAAAAGCGCGGTCGCTGATATCAGTCATCGTATGCGCACCGCCGCCGATGGCTTTCAAAATACCCAGATAGCTGTTCGGCTCCCGCACTTCGTCATATAACAGGAAAGCCGGCTCTGCCAGGAACATGCTGCCAGGGCTGAGAATAACCTGTCGGATATTTCCAATCAAATCCAAATCTGGATCCAACCAATTGAGATATGCTGGAATTCCGCCTAATATTGCGTAGGCAGCTACACGGGCATCCGCATCCCACTTTGGAAAAAACTCAGCCA
>CAZLJB010000849.1:0-1642 GCA_964559195.1 uncultured Anaerolinea sp.
TTTCATCCCAACCAGGCGGTTTTCAACCAGGTCAACACGCCCAATGCCATGCACGCCCCCAATTGCATTCAGGCGTTCGACGATTTTGGCAGGTGATAATTTCTCGCCGTTCACAGAAATCGGATTGCCTGTTTCAAATTCAATTGTGATGTGTTCCGGTTCGTCCGGGGCGTTTTCGGGGGAGGTGCTCATCTGGAACATGGCCTCTTCCGGTTCATTCCACGGGTCTTCCAGCAGGCCGCCTTCGTGAGAAAGGTGCCAGAGATTTGAGTCGCGACTGTAGATTGACTTGATGGTGGCAGTTACAGGGATATTGTGCTTGGCAGCATAGGCGATGGCGTCCTCGCGTGAGCGGATGTCCCATTCGCGCCAGGGGGCGATGATCTTCAAACGAGGATCGAGCGCCATCACGGTTAGTTCGAAGCGTACCTGGTCATTACCCTTGCCGGTCGCGCCGTGGGCGATGGCATCTGCGCCAACCTGGTGGGCGACATCCACCAGATGCTTGGCAATTTGCGGGCGGGCCACCGAGGTGCCCAGCAGGTATTTGTGCTCGTATACAGCGCCGGCCTTGAGCATCGGGAATAAGTAATCCGCAGCGAATTCCTCGCGCATGTCGTGAACGATCAGCTGGCTGGCGCCGCTGTTGATGGCTTTTTTCTCGAGCAGGCTTAGATCTTCATCGCCCTGCCCAACATTTGCGCAGAAGCAGACCACTTCACAGCCATAATTTTCTATCAGCCACGGCACGATCACGGATGTGTCAAGTCCACCTGAATAGGCCAGAACTACTTTCTTGACTTGCGGTTTTGCAGTGTTTTTCATAACATCTCCAGACTAGAATTTTGTTCAAAAAAAAGCGGCCATCCTGGGAAGGAAGGCCGCAATGGTGATCTACGTAAGCGTTTTAGTGCGCTTCGTTCGTCACGCTGCACGCTGGCACGCGCTGCGAACCCTGCCTTCATGGAGGGAAGTGGGTTGCGGACGACGTGTACGTGGGAGCGACTTTGATGGAAACATGATGAGCGGTATTCTACCACTCGATCGACATGTGTCAATAGCAAATCGAACCAGAAATGTAAATCTTATCCGTTTTCCCGTTATTTGGGCAATTATAAAGTATTCAGTGTCTGGATGCCCTGTTAATTGGCCAATTGATGAATTATCGGGCTATCCTTTGGCCTGGGTCAGAACGTATTCAATCATTAATGCCGGTATATTAACACCGGTGGTTGCGATACTGTTGCGAAATTCCATGGTGTGATTTACTTCGTTGACAGTTAGTCCGGAATCGGTTTCAAAGACATCAATGGCCAGCAAGCCGCCACCCAGGGCTCGGGCAGTCTGTCGGCATAATTCACTGAGTTCAGTTGTCAGTGGGCAGTTTGACGCAATTCCACCGCGGGCGGTGTTGGTGATCCAGTTATCGGACGTACGATAAATCGCTGCAATCGGTTCTTCGCCGATCACGAAGGCGCGAATATCCCGACCAGGTTTATTGATGTATTCCTGGACGTAAAAAACCTGGTGGTTGACTCCCAGCGTGGCTTTGTGTTCGATGAAAGCTTCGGCTGCGTGATGATCGTCGACCTTGGCCAGCAGACGTCCCCATGAACCAACCACTGGTTTGAGTACGCAGGGA
>CAZLJB010000850.1:0-1640 GCA_964559195.1 uncultured Anaerolinea sp.
CGATGACCAATGGCCTGGTGGAAAAAATGGTCGGACACCGCACCCGCCTGGCGCAAGAAGATCCGGAACATCGCCACGATGAGGAAGATCTCGAACTCGACCAGTACCAGTCGCTGACCCGTTCCTTCTCAAGAACCGGGTTGTTCCTGGGCGCCATCCCGGCTTCCTGGCTGGTGGCTGGTCTGGCATGCTTTATCCCGGCCTTGATCTCCAATAAGGCTCCGCAGTTGGGGGGCATGGCGGTGGGTTTGGGCGGGGTCATGCTGGCATATCAAGCCTTTGGCATGATCCAGGCTGGCATCCAAAATGACATCCTGCTTTTGCTAAGCTGGGAACAGGTCAAACCAATCTATCAGGCCGGTTCGGTCAGGGATATCACCCCCACCGTGGTGCTTAAAGCCAACCGGCCGCAGGCGCACAGCCCGGAAAACCCGGACGGGTCTGAGCCGCTTTCTGATCATAAAACACCTCTGATCACCGCCCATGATTTGAGCTACCGGTTTGCCCCGCATCGCCGTCCGGCTCTGAATGACTGCGCGCTGGAGATTTTCCCCGGCGATCGCATCATCCTGGAAGGGCCATCCGGCGGTGGTAAGACAACCCTGGGCGCTGTCCTGGCTGGGTTGCGTAAACCAGATTCAGGTCTGTTGTTTTTGTATGGTTATGACTGGCAAAGCCTCGGCGAAGCCGCCTGGCGCAAACGGGTCGTGATGGCCCCGCAATTTCACGAAAACCATATTTTTAATGAGACCTTTGCCTTCAACTTATTAATGGGCCGGCGCTGGCCTCCGCAGGCCGATGATATGCAGGCGGCCGAAACCATCTGTAATGAACTGGGGTTGGGTGACCTGCTGGCACGCATGCCCTCTGGCTGGCAGCAAATGGTCGGAGAAAGCGGCTGGCAGCTTTCACATGGTGAACGCAGCCGGGTCTTTATTGCGCGGGCGCTGCTCCAGGACGCCGATCTGGTGATCATGGACGAGAGTTTTGGAGCCCTGGACCCCGAGAATTTGTACCTGGCGCTGGAATGTGCCCAACGCCGGGCGGCAACTTTATTGATCATTGCCCATCCGTAAACAAGGAGAAAATCATGATCCTGGAACGTGTCTTGAACGTCATTGTCATTAGCTGCTGGTTGACCTTTTTTGCCTTCATCATTAGATTTGTGGTTTATACAACCATTTATGAAGGCATCGGATCAGCATTCAAAAAAATGTTCAGGGTGGGTACCCTGTATGTCCTGTTTTTAATCGCCTCGGCCATTTCATTATTGAATACCAGCCTGGTGTTCATCCAGCCGCAGGATGTGGGCGTGGTTGTTTCGCTGGCCTCGCCAAATGGTTACCGCTCCAGACCTTTGCGCTCCGGGCTGCACTGGATCATTCCGCTGGCCGAAGAAGTCCACACCTATCCCATTTTTTGGCAGACGTATACCATGTCAGCCAAGCCGAATGAGGGCGCACAGAAAGGGGACGACTCGATCGCAGCGCGCACATCCGATGGACAGGAAGTCCTGATTGACTGTACGATCATTTTTCAGATTGACCCGGAAGAAGCTCCGCGGATCTATATCGATTGGCAGGATCGCTATATCGAAGATTTAATTCGCCCAACCATGCGCGGATTAATCCGCACCTATG
>CAZLJB010000851.1:0-1639 GCA_964559195.1 uncultured Anaerolinea sp.
ACACCTCTCTATTCGTCGGCAGCGTCAGATGTGTATAAGAGACAGCACAAGAACCGGGGCCTAACTCGGAAGTACAAGAACGCCGGTCTCGCACATCGTCGCTTGTTTCACCCCAGGTGACCTTCCCGGGGCATCTCTTACGGGAATGACAGCAATACATAAATGGGTCATTGTCAAAGTATTGGTGAAAAATAAGAATAACCTCCGGTGTACAGAAGACAGGGTTTTTCCTCTCTTCCAGATTAATCCATCTTCTCGTGCAGTCGATCGCCAAACAACAGCTTGCAAACCATTTGCTGAAAGGATATTTCTGGAGAACAAAAATATAGGCAATTTTGCTTATTTTTTCACCGCCAATTTGCGCTTCCTGCCCCTCCCTGATAGCGGTAACATGACATTGCTCAAATCCTGAATTTTGGAGTTTGCATGCCTAAGTTTATTTTTGCAATCCTGGCCGGTTTTCTTTTACTCGGATTTATACCTGCCTGCAGTACGGCAGTTTTGCCTGGCGAATTGAAAATGGCAGCTATGTCGGGTATGCCAGCCGAAGTGCAGTCTGCACCGGTCAGCGTTCAGCAAGCCTACCAATTCGCAGCTGCCAACCCGCAGATAATGAAGCATATTCCCTGTTACTGCGGCTGTGGTAGCATGGGACACACCTCCAATTATTCCTGCTATATTTCGGGTCTGGATGGCACGGGTGCCAATGTGTTTGATCAGCACGCCCTCGGTTGTTCCATCTGCGTGGATATTACCCAGGATGCCATGCGCCTCCTGAAAGACGGGAAAACTGTCCCGGAGATTAAAGCTTACGTGGACGGTACCTATTCCAAATATGGTACTTCCAACATGCCATGATGAAACGCCGCCCCCTTCTTTGGGTTTTTCCCGGGTTCTTGGTTTTTGGCATGCTGCTGGTCTGGGTCTGGTTCAGCGCGCCTCTCACCATCCATGTCCGTATAGCAGAAAATGGCGGCTTCACCCCGTCCGTTGTCAAGACCCGGGTGGGAGAACGGCTGCGGCTGCGGCTTGTTTCGGAGGATGTGGAAAACAGCTTTGCTCTTGGTCAGAATTCGATGAAACCTGTCCTGCTCAAACCGGGGGAACCTGTTGAGATCAGTCTGACCTTTGATAAACCGGGCACCTATACTTTCTATACTACAACCCCCTCCAGCGCTAATTTCTGGCGCATGCGCGGTACCATTGAGGTGAGTGGTGATGCCCCCATTCCAACGGCTGAGCCGCCCCTTTATGTGCGCCTGGGGCTGAATCTGGATGATGAACATCAGCCGGAAAACTCTGAAAGTGATGTTCGGTGGTCTCGTCAGCCATCCGCCCTGCGCGGTGCCACATTCAACAACTTGATCCCAACCTCCTATCTGGAACATGATTTTTACCTTGCCCAATCCCCGCAGGTAACCTTCGAGAAGCTGAAGGCCGACAGCACCTTTCGATCTCTGAGTGATGATGACCTTTGGGATATTGTCGCCTTCATCTGGCAAAAGAACACTTCTCCAGATAATCTACTGGAAGGAAAAAAAACCTACCAGGTCAATTGTGCGGCCTGTCATGGTGAAACTGGCGCGGGCGATGGCCAGTTCGCAGCTGAAATGAAAGCCACCGCTCAGAAAAGCCAGGA
>CAZLJB010000852.1:0-1635 GCA_964559195.1 uncultured Anaerolinea sp.
CTGGATAAGCACAATGGCAGGATCGAGGTGACCAGCGAACTGGGCACGGGCAGCCGTTTCGATGTCTGGCTGCCAATAATATGAAAATTTATTACGAGCCGACTTCCAACGACCAGGTTTACCTTTCTCTGGGCGGGGTAGTAAGATCTCGAAATACTCTGACACAATTACGCCCGCTGTGCTTGGCCTGATACATGGCTGCATCAGCATTTCTAAGCAAAGCACTGATGGAGCTCATTTCGTCTTCAAATTCTGCTACGCCGATACTGACGGTAATCTTCACTGATTGGCCTGAAATGTCGATAAGCGTATTTTCAATAAATTGACGTATCCGTTCGGCCAAAAGTGCAGCGTCTTCCAGCGAGGTGTTTGGTAATAATATCGCGAATTCTTCGCCGCCAATTCGTCCCAATATATCAATTTCCCGCAAATTAGAACTCAAAACCACCGCCACTTGTTGAAGCACCATATCCCCAGCCGTATGGCCATAAGTATCATTAATCTTTTTAAACCAATCGATATCCAGCATCAACAAGGATAGGGGTAGGTTGCTTCGATTTTCACGTTTGAGCTCTTCTGTCAGCCTCTGCATAAAATATCGGCGGTTATTCAACCCGGTCAGGAAATCGATCATTACCAGTTTTTCTAATTCGGCATTCAATTTTTTAATCTTTTCTTCAGCCAACTTCCGCTCAGTAACATCGTGAATAATGGAAAACAACAAATTACGCCCCTTCCATTCGATCGAACCTGAGAATATTTCCACATCCCGTATTTCGCCGGAGGCCAGTCGGTGCTGGAAATTAAAATAATTCGACTGTTTGGCGGCAGCGAGTTTCATTTCAGCTTTAATCTGCTCATCAGGCAGGATGTTGAGCTGGTTGATATTCATCTTTTCCAGATCGGCAATCGAAAAACCATAGAAACTGGCAGCAGCTTGGTTAACTTTTACGATGTCACCGCTGTCTGGATCAATGATGATTTTAATGGCGGCTTGCTCAAACATATCTTGGTATAGCTGCTCGCTTGCGCGCAAAGCCTCTTCCGCCCGTTTTCGCTCGCTGATATCGCTGAACACAACCCGAAGTGCTGTCGATGCATCGAACAATTGCTCGAAGGTTATTTGCAAGTGCGTCCAGAACAGCGCTCCATCCTCTTTCACCATCTGCAGATCAATAGCCTGTGGCTTACGCGTTTCAATCAATTTTCTTTGGGCTAAATAGAAACTATCCTGATGTTCTTTGAATATAAACCGAGCAAAAGGCTCATTTATCAGCAAGCTACGACTAACCCCCAACAATGTAACGGCGGTCAGGTTGGTTTCCAGGATCAACCCTTTTTCGTTGACCGTGCAATAGCCGATTGGCGCAAGATCATACAGATCGACATAACGATCTCGTACTGATTTGAGTTCGACCTGCGTTCTGCGCAGCTCACCATTATTAAATTCCAGTTCAAATTGATAACCGCGCATGTCTTTTAAAAGGTTGTTACGCTCGTCAAACGCAAGCTTCAGCTCCTGGTTGGCAATCTCCAGCTCGGCAGCTCGCTTGGCCTTCTCTTGGTTTTGAAAGGCAAGCTCCTGGTTGGCAATCTCCAGCTCGGCAGCCCGTTTGGCCTTCTCTTGGTTTTGGA
>CAZLJB010000853.1:0-1635 GCA_964559195.1 uncultured Anaerolinea sp.
AAAGAGACTTGTAAATTGGCCGATAAAAACGGTCTGTTCGCAAGTCTCTTTTGTAATAAGAAGGAGTAAATAAATTTTGGATTTTCTGACGCGATGATGATTAATAATCAGTAAATTCTCTTAATGAAAACGAAAGAAGATTTTTTGGTGTGATTGCGCGGATAAATCAGGATGGCTTCAAAAAAATACTGGTAGGTCAATGAGTAGGGATAGAAACAAGAGTTTTCCGGATAAAACTAATCAGTCCGCATCCACCTTTTAACGGCCGCGATGGGTGGCTGGTAAGTGTTCATGAAGCCCAAAATTTCAGCCGGGGTATCTGCCAGGCAGAGCATTTTTCGATGTTCCGAAAACACAAAGCCTTCTTTTTCAGCATGCAGCACCATGGCCCAGAGGGGATCAAAATATTTACGTACATTCAGAAGGCCGATCGGTTTAAAGTGCACGCCAATCTGGGCCCAGGTTATGGTTTCGAACAATTCGTCAAAAGTACCGTAGCCTCCAGGCAGGGCAAGATAGCCATCAGCCATAGCATACATGCGCGCCTTGCGTTCATGGATGGTGGGGGTCACTTCCAGCAAAGTCAAACCCATGTGTGCCAGGGCTGGAGTATTCATTGACTCAACGATGACACCAAACACCTGGCCACCAGCTTCCAGGGCACCATCCGCAACCGCACCCATGATGCCTGTTTTCCCACCACCAAAAACCAGGCTGATGCCATTTTCTGCCAGGCTGCGTCCCATAAGACGACCTGCAAGTTTGAAATCAGGATGGACATTATCAGATGACCCACAATAGACACAGATTGATTTCATAGATTATTCATCTTCCAGTTGTATGATAATAATTGTAAAACAGGAACCAGCTCAACAAATTAGAGCAGTTTGAACAATAAATCATGGGTTCAGGTTAGAGTTCCGTTAGATAATGCTGAAGCAGCTTGACTTACATAACCTAAGCGTCATAGAATCTATTATAGTATGGACTATAAAGATTACTACCAAATTCTGGGTGTCGCCCGTTCTGCCAGTGCAGATGAAATTCGCGCTGCGTATCGCAAATTAGCGTTAAAGTATCATCCGGATCGCAATCCTGGGAATAAACAGGCTGAAGAAAAGTTCAAGGAAATGAACGAAGCCTACCAGGTGTTATCCGATCCGCAAAAGCGGTCCCGTTACGACCAACTGGGCAGCGCCTATTCCAATTATCAAAGCGGCGGCGGGCGCCCCGAGGGCTTTGACTGGGGACAATGGTATAGCAATAATGCAGGTGGCCAACAGGTTAACTTTGATGATCTGTTCGGTGGGTCTGGTGGAGGAGGTTTCTCCGATTTTTTCAGCGCCATCTTTGGTGGTGTGAATGGGTTACCTGGCAATGATGTTCGCACCCGTCGCGCACTTCAGCACGAACAGAGCGTAAGCATCTCTTTGCAGGAAGCATACGATGGCGCCACCCGTATTTTTGAAACCGGCGGCCGGCGAATTCAGGTAAAAATTCCATCCGGAGCCAAGACAGGAACAAAGATTCGAGTTGCAAATGGCGCACCAGATGGCACGGACCTGTATTTGAAAATTTCAGTCCAGGATAGATCGGAAGAGCGTCGTGTAGGGAAAGAGTGTTCAGAGCCGTGTA
>CAZLJB010000854.1:0-1630 GCA_964559195.1 uncultured Anaerolinea sp.
ATAGCTTCAGGTGACTGGAGTTCAGACGTGTGCTCTTCCGATCTCAACATAACTTCGCTTTGCCAGGTTCTGGAAAATAGTCCGCTAAAAATTATCCTACTATATTTTATTTGTTCGACTCACCCCGTTTTGGTTTTGCCGCCGGAAGGAACTTAAATTTAATTTATTCATCACTTGATCGTTGCAAAAATGGTTGCATTGGGCTGATTATTATTTTATGCCACCATCAATTAGCTCAAGCGCTCGATTACCTCTATTCCATTGGCGGCGCATGTTGGGATTCTATTGAGCGCTAATTGTCGCAAACATAAAACGGCAGCCTTGTTTACATGATGGTATTACTGCTGCTACGAAACTGTTATTGCAGTTTTCCTTACAAAGCTCACATCGTTGATGAGAAATATTCGGCCCCACTTTTAATTGTGTTCGCACACTTATTCCTGCCCGGGCTGGTTCTGAGTTTTGCCCGGCTTTCAATTGGATAGGTTTCATATTTTATCATCTCGAATGATCCCACCCTGTGGCAGGTCTTTGACTATTAAACGCTGGTGCCTTCCAGATTTTTTCCAATAGAGCGGCCATCCTGCCGGGGGTTGGCCGCTCTTTGTCTAAGCCCGCCAGGAAAACCTTAAAATACTTTGGTTTTTTTTACAACCTACCCATCTTCCTCCTCCAACCCCGTCATCTCGCCGCATAATTTGCTCAGGAGCTGGACGTTGGAGAGCAGCTCCAGGCGTGTTTTTAGCTCAACCTGGGCGCTTTCGATAAAAAAGACCTCCACCGGCAGGCGGCCGAGGGCCTCGCTGCGCGTCCCATACTGCCTGACCTGGCTCCACGGGATGGCTTTGTTTTCGTCCTCCAGGCTGCGAATGCCCTGCGCGTCCGCGCTGAAACCGGCGCTGGCAGCCATGGAATTATTCAGCCGCTGGCCCAGGCGGCTTTTTCCAAAGGGCAGCAGCCCCTTAAAGGTCACGCTTGACCCGCCTCGCAGCGCTTCCAGGCAGCCGGGGAGCAGGTGTCGCAGGCAGGCGCGCCGGATTGTCCCGGCGGCTTCTTCAAAGCCTTCGAATCCCGCGCCAAATTCAACCTGGCGGCCGTCCTGACGGGTGATCCGGCAGGTGCGTGTACCACTCAGGGCCACAATTTCCTTCCAGGTCGTCATGAATTCGCGCCCGGGTTGTCGGTAAATCAGCCCATGTTCGTACAGTTCCAGTGAAACGCCTGCCATCCTGAAAAGCTGCCAGATCCCGAAGAACATTGGCAGGCTGATGAAGAAGCCCAGCAGGCTAATTCCCAGGCGGGTGCCCGGACTTTCATTGGCTTCAAAGATGGCTGGCAGCCAGCAGACCAACGACATGCCCGCGCTCAGGCCGGATAGCAGGACAATTTCCCTGACACGGCTGGCCGAGAGACCAAACTTTTTGACCAACTTCCCAGGCCCGCCAGGCGGGTTCACAGATCGCACTCCAGGCTGGAAGGTGTGCCGGAAGGTTTATGTTGTATCTCTGTTTGCATGGCCTAATTTTACCTTCGTTTGTCGCGATGGATACGAAATTTTGAATTATTGCTTGCTGAATATTCCACCCTTAAAACACAACCTTTTGCTATACTTCACTGTATAGGAGAATAA
>CAZLJB010000855.1:0-1626 GCA_964559195.1 uncultured Anaerolinea sp.
GGCCATTTTTTGGGGTAAGATCAGTAAGATACTTGTTGCAACTTTATCCAGAGATACGCGTATATTTTAGCAGAATAACTGACAGGAGCTGCCGTGAACGAAGAAATGGCCTGGATCATTCAGGCTCAACAAGGGAATGACGAAGCTTTTGCCCGACTGGTGGAGCAGTACCAGACGCCGGTTTTTAATATGTGTTACCGGATGCTGGGCGAACCTGAGCCGGCTGAAGATGCTGCCCAGGAAAGTTTCCTGCGAGCTTATCAAAACCTTACCCGTTATGACCGGCAGCGACCATTTGCGACCTGGTTGTTGTCCATCGCGGCCCATTATTGCATAGATCGTTTACGAAAAAAGCGTTTCAATATTTTTTCGATTGATGCGGAGCCTGATGATGATGAGGCACCATTTGAATTACCTGACCTTAGTGCGCTTAGCCCAGAACATGAAGTAATCCGGCAGGAAGAGCAGGAACAGATTCAGATTGCCCTCAAGGGTCTGGATGCTACCGATCGAGCCGCAGTCATCTTGCGTTATTGGTACGATTTTTCGGAAATTGAAATCGCCGAGAGCTTGAAATTAACCGTCAGTGCGGTCAAAAGCCGCTTACATCGAGCCCGTAAGTCAGTAGCCAGGTTATTACTGGCAAACACGCCTGAAGCCCGTGTAGAAAGGACACCCTATGGATCACCGGCCTTATGAAGAATGGCTGCTTAACGACCAATTTCTGACCCCTGACCAGGATCGGGACTTGCGACTTCACTTGCGAGGCTGCCATGCTTGCAGCTCATTGGCGAATGCCAATCTGGAACTGCGCTCGGCGGCGGTGCTGGCTCCCCAGCAAGGTTTCAACCTGCGTTTCCAGCTTCGCCTGGTAGCCTTGCACAAACTGCAGCGCCGGCGGACCTGGCTTGGAATGGTATTTCTGGCTGTTTTTGGTCTGGCTGGTCTGGTCTGGTTGCTATCACCATATTTAGTTTACCTGGCCCTGCCGCCTGGCCGCCTGGCGGGTTGGTGGATTGGCAACCTGGTTTATCTGGCCCTGGCCCTGCGTACCCTGGGCACCCTGGCAGGCATCATTATGGGCGTTTTGAGTGGACTGGTTCCCGGTTATGTCTGGCTGATTTCATTGGTCTTGTTAGGCGGGATCGGTTTTTTATGGACAACATCCGTTCGCAGGGTAGGAAATATCTTGCAATCAGCCGTTTTGGCTGAAAGGAGTTAATTATGAAGATTAGTACAAAATTCTTTGTGATCAGCCTGTTGGCGATCCTGATTTGGCTGCCAACTCAGGCCGCCCAGGCCAAAAGTCTGCCGGAAGGGCCAATCTTCGGAAGCAATTTCACGCTGAAGAGTGGTGAAACTTTAAACGAGGACCTGGTTGTTTTTGGAGGATCGGTTGCCATCGAAAAGGATGCCAGCGTCAATGGTGCTGTGGTTTTGTTTGGTGGCAGCCTGACTTTAAATGGCAATGTCAGCAAGGATGTAGTGGTTTTGGGTGGGGCGGTCCGGCTTGAGGCGAATACGCATATTCAAGGCAACCTGGTTACTTTTGGGGCCGCGGTCAGCCGTGATCCGGCTGCCAGAGATCGGAAGAGCACACGTCTGAACTCCAGTCACCTGAAGCTA
>CAZLJB010000856.1:0-1625 GCA_964559195.1 uncultured Anaerolinea sp.
ATGATGATGCCAATGAATTCAGACCTCTAATAATATATTACACCATTGTTGGAAGAGTTTTCCATTTGGATCAAATATCATTGCCAGAGTCAGGCCATATTATTTCTACATAAATTATCCAGCTGTGTAGGCTATAATCTGCTTTTAGATTTACTTGCGCAGTTACCCGCTGGCTTATTATTTTAGCGGTAGTTCTGACCAAGGAAATTCACCTTGGTTTTATAGTGTGGACGTTTTTTTGGATTTCTCAATATGGATGCGCTGATAATTGAGAATATCAGGCCTTCCTGCTTAATTTAATTGGATTGCCTTACCTTTGTCTGGATAATCTTACGGTTATCCCTTGTTATTATTGTTGGTTAATTCCATTGGGCGTGCAGGATTGACCCGAACATTATTTCATGGTTGAAATAATTGAAATTACTGGCATAATTAACAGTGTACTGACATGCTTTTCATCCTTTCAAGGTGTAAAACATGGACATATATACTAGGAAATATCTACTTAAGCAGATAAAATAATAAAGGGAAAATTTAAGAATTATATTACGATTGGCTTGGCCAATGCCCTGATTTTGGGTTTATCGTTATGTGATTGTATCGTTTGTATTGTTTGTATTGTTTGCAAAGCTCAATCTGGCTTCTATTGGTTTGTATATGTGGCTGATTTTCTCAGGCCACAGGATAGGAAATTAGATGAAATCAATTTATTTTGGTCGTGGGATTTGTGGTGAACTTTCAACCGCTGAATCAATGGAGTGGTTGGTAACCAACGGAATTGGTAGTTATGCTTCCGGTACTGTAGCCAATCTTTTAACGCGTCGCTATCACGGATTACTTGTTGCAGCACTCCAGCCTCCCTTGGGACGAACCCTGCTGGTGAGTAAGCTGGATGATACCGTCGAGTACGATGGCCGGGTTTATCCCATTTATTCAAACCGTTGGGCTAATATCCTGGTGGAACCGCATGGTTATCGCCACATCGAGCGATTTCATCTGGAAGGCACCACGCCTGTATGGACTTTTTCTTTCGGGGGTGCATTGTTACAAAAAAGTATCTGGATGGAGCCAGGCGCAAATACAACTTATGTTTATTATCGTTTGCGGCGTGCCACTTCTCCATTGACACTTATTGTCCGGGCAATGGCGAATTACAGGGATTTCCATAATGAAACCCATGCCGGCGACTGGCAAATGCAAATCAGACGCATACCACAGGGACTTAGGATAAATGCCTTCGACGATGCAGTGCCGTTTGTGGTATTGAGCGATCGGGCACAGGTAATCCAGGAACATCATTGGTATCGAAATTTCTCGCTAAACATGGAGCCCCATAACGATTCGTCCACCATGGAAGATCACTTAAACATTGGAGAGTTTCGGATAACACTTTTTCCTAATGAAACCGTAACCTTTGTGATCAGCACTGAAGCGTCTCCGGATCTGGATGGAATGGCCGCCCGGGAAAGACGACAATCTTACGAAGAGAAATTGGTTGCAAATGCCTCTGATTTGCCTCCAAGGCTGGTCCTGGCTGCAGACCAGTTTATTGTCAAGCGTCCTGAATCTGGCAAACCTGGTGAACCGGATGGCCCATCCATCATAGCCGGATATCACTGGCTTCG
>CAZLJB010000857.1:0-1622 GCA_964559195.1 uncultured Anaerolinea sp.
GGACAGAAGTTGGATGTTTTTATCGCGGGTGATGATGCGGATGCGAGGGCCAAGGTGGCTCAGCTTGTGACGGATGGTGGGATGCGGGCGATCGATGCTGGTGCGCTGCAGCGGTCGCGGCAGATCGAGGGCATGCAGCTTTTGCATATCGTTCTGCAGGGCAGCCTGGGTACCAACTGGGGCAGCAGTTTGAAGATTATTGCATAGGGACCTATCCCCCGGCCCCTTCCCTAAAGGGAAGGGGAGAAAAGATAAACGGGTGGTAAGAAAACCTATGGTTTTCTTACCACCCGGAACCCCCTTGTCTTCCGAACGGCTGAAAATTAATAACGAGGGTGGTGATTAAATGTGGATATAATTAACCAGTTTTCTCTATGATCGGTAACGAGCCTGCTTGACTATGTAATGAATTGACCAGGCAAACACTCTCAACCCCGGAGGTATGGAAATGCTGGGAGCCAGGTTCCATGGAATTATTTTGTTGTTTCTTTCGGCCAGTGTGCTTGGGTTCAGCGCCTGTACGATGGGGGTGGCAAGCAGGGCAACTGAGCAAGTCGCAACGCTTGCGCCAGGCAGACCGGCAGCAGCTCCTACGAAGACCCCCAATCCAACCCCAAGACCGACAACCGTGCTGGAGCCAAGTGCCAGCCCAACAGCGGTCATCGAAAATGGTCCGCAAGTTGGGAAGTGTGCCATATTACCGGCCAATAATTTCTGGAATGTGCCGATCGACCAGCTGCCCGTCGACCCGAGCTCAAATGAATGGGTGAAACGGATTGGGGCGAAGCAGGGTTTCCACATGGATTTTGGCTCGGGCACCTGGGATGGCGGCCCGATCGGGATTCCATATAACCTGATGATTGGCCCAGGTGAGACTAAGTATTCCCCCACTTTTGAATACATGGATGAATCAGATCCCGGGCCGTATCCAATCCCGGCTAAGCCAAATATCGAATACGGCTCAGATCACCACATCCTGCTGATCGATACTGAAACATGTATGCTATACGAAATTTATGCCGGAAAATATGCGGATGGTCAATGGAGCGGCGGATCGGGAGCAATCTGGGACATGAAGTCGAATGACCTGCGCCCGGCTGATTGGACTTCATCCGACGCGGCGGGCTTGCCGATTTTCCCCGGGCTGATGCGTTATGATGAAATTGCAGCCGGGGAAATCAAGCATGCTTTGCGGTTTACGGCCGAAGAAACGGCGGGGTTTATCTGGCCTGCCCGTCACCAGACGGCGGACGCGGCACCGGGGATTCCGCCCTTGGGTGCGCGGTTCCGTTTGAAAGCCAGTTATGATATTTCGGGTTTCAAGCCAGATTTGCAAATTATTTTGCGGGCGATGAAAAAGTATGGGATTGTGCTGGCGGATAATGGTTCGAACTGGTATGTTTCAGGCGCTCCTGATCCGCGCTGGGATAATGATGTGCTTCATCAGTTGGATGTGTTGACTGGCGAGGATTTTGAAGCGGTTGACACTTCAAAAATCCTGCTGGACGGGAATTCTGGGCAGGCCAAGCCGTAAAACATGGATGGCTTTATTAGTGGTATCAGTGACCTATCCCCAGATCGGAAGAGCGTCGTGTAGGGAAAGAGTGTTCAGAGCCGTGTAG
>CAZLJB010000858.1:0-1621 GCA_964559195.1 uncultured Anaerolinea sp.
TACGAGATAGCTTCAGGTGACTGGAGTTCAGACTTGTGCTCTTCCGATCTGTTGCGATCAGTTCGAACCTATCTGCATTGATCATCCTGCTGGCAAATGGCTTCATGCAAGCTCCACCAGCTGATGCTTTCATCGTGAGCCAGGCCCATGGGCGTCTGGAATTGGTCAACTTTTTTGCGCTGATCGGTAATTTTAAAGGCTGGTTATTCTTCTGGCACACCATCTCTGATGGCATGGCCATGGCGGCCTTCTTGATCCTGGCTGTCAGTGCTTATCATATCGTCCGCAAACAAAACGTTGAAATTTTCAAACGTTCGTTTTCGATGGCAGCCCTGGTTGGCCTGATTGCGAGTATTTCCCTGTTCTTTGCCGGGCATGCCCTGGGGCAATTTATGCGCGATGTACAACCCATGAAAATTGCCGCACTCGAAGCCATGTGGGAAACCGAACAACCTGCATCTTTCTCACTGCTCACCATCGGGAATCTTTCCGGCAAGGAGGAAGTCTGGTCCATCCGGATTCCGTATGCCATGAGTTTTCTGGCCTGCAATAATTTCACCTGTGAAGTAAAGGGTGTCACCGAACTTCAAGCCGATGCAGTCAAGAAATATGGTCCGGGAGATTACATCCCGTTGATGGTGGTCACCTATTGGACTTTCCGGATCATGATGATCTTTGGCTTCTTGATGATCATCACCAGCGCTTTCTTTATCTGGGCAAATGTCCGAGGTGATATCTCCAGGGCCAAATGGATGAAATGGGTACCCTGGCTGTTGATCTTGCCTTATCTTGCCAATGTCGGCGGATGGGTTTTGACTGAAATGGGACGCCAACCCTGGATTGTCTATGGTTTGCTAAAGGTTCAAGACGCTGTCTCCCCCAACTTAACCGTGGTCGACCTTTGGATTTCGCTGATTGGCTTCTCCCTTTTATACGGCAGTCTGGCGGTTGTGATGGTCTACCTTATGCGCAAATATGCCATCGCTGGGCCGGATGCCGCCATGCAAGAATCAGTTGACATCGCCCCAGCGCTTGTTGGTTCACAGGATTAACGGAGAAATAGCATGTCTTACGAATTTTTACAAATCCTTTGGTACATTCTGATTGCTGTGTTATGGATTGGCTTCTTCTTTCTGGAAGGTTTCGATTTCGGTGTCGGCATGTTGCTGCCCTTCTTGGGGAAAAAAGATGTCGAAAGGCGCGCCATTATCAATACCGTTGGCCCAACCTGGGATGGGAACGAAGTCTGGCTATTAACAGCCGGCGGCGCCACCTTTGCAGCGTTTCCACACTGGTATGCCACCATGTTCAGCGGTTTTTACCTGGCACTTTTTCTGCTTCTGTTTGGCCTGATCATGCGAGGAATTTCTTTCGAATATCGATCTAAAGACGCTGCCCCAAGATGGCGCAGCACCTTTGACTGGATGATCGCAATTGGCTCTTTTCTGAGCGCGCTACTACTTGGAACAGCATTTGCCAACCTGGCTCGCGGTGTACCCATAAATGAAAAAATGATGTTTACTGGCAACTTGTTTACCTTGCTCAACCCATACGGGTTGCTGGGTGGGCTGACCACAGTTTCCATATTCCTGCTGCACGGCGCTAACTTCCTAAGCCTCAA
>CAZLJB010000859.1:0-1619 GCA_964559195.1 uncultured Anaerolinea sp.
GGTTCCAGGTATTCACCCACCAAAAAGTCGATCAGTTTACCGCGCGTGGCGCGGCTGGGTGGGTTGTAACCTTTGGCCCGAATGGCAGCTAAAAGACTCTCGGAATCTGTGTGAGATGCGATGTCAATACCGGTCACATCCAGGATGCCCTGGCGCATTTCGATGCGCCGCCAGGGCGGCGAGAAGTCAATTTCCTTGTCTTGGTATGTGATCTTGTAGGTACCATTGACCTCCATGCAAACGGTTGAAACCATTTGTTCAGTCAATTCCATCACCTTCAGGTAGTCTGCGTAGGCCCAGTAAAACTCCAGTTGGGTAAATTCCGGGTTGTGCTTGAAGGAGACCCCTTCGTTACGAAAATCACGACCGATTTCATAGACGCGTTCCAGGTTGCCAACCAACAGTCGCTTGAGATAGAGTTCAAATGAGATTCGTAGATATAACTGTTGTTTGAGCTGGTTGTGGTATGTGGTGAACGGGCGCGCGGCGGCTCCACCATATAAAGGCTGTAAAATGGGTGTTTCCACCTCGAGAAAATCGTGATCGTCAAGGAAGCGGCGCAGGGATGAAACCACCCTGGCACGTTTGCGGAAATTTTCGCGCACATCCGGGTTAACAGCCAGGTCTGCATAGCGTTGGCGCGCGCGCAATTCAGCACCTTCCAGCGCGGCATAACGCACTACACTTCCGTCTGGCTGGGTGACATCTTTGTCGGCGGGCAGGGGGGATACCGCTTTGGCCAGCATGGAAAATTCATGCACATGCAGTGTAATTTCACCCGTACGGGTTCGCATCATCACGCCAGAGGCCTGGACAAAATCGCCAATGTCAAACATCTTATCAAAAAAATTGATTCGTTCCTGGCCCAATTCATTGATGCGCAGGAAAAGTTGAATTTTGCCGGTGCCATCTTCGATGTGGGCGAAAGATAACTTACCCATGGCGCGGGTAGCGCGTATGCGGCCTGCCAGGGTGGCCTTTATCTCTGGGGCTGGCGCGCCGTCGGTGTTTGACTTTTCGGCTGCTTCAAATTCAGCAATCGCCTGCGCGGCAGTATGCGTGCGTTCGGCGCGGGTTGGATAGGGTTCCACCCCGGCTGCTCGCAGTTCAGTAATTTTTTGTATCCGGATTTGTTCAAGGGAATTATATTCAGCCATCAGTGCTTGCCTTCCAAAAATGATATAAAAAAGCCCCGCGCTAAAGCACTCTGCTTTCGCAGAGCGCTCGCGGGGCTTTTAATGAGACTGCCCCAGTCTTTCAGGTGGTCTTGAGAACTTTTACTTTAAATGAACCGCCGGGAGCATCGACAGAAACGATGTCTCCGGGGTGGTGATTGATCAGCGCACGTCCAAGTGGGGATTCGTTGGAGATTTTTCCGGAACGGGGGTCAGCTTCAGCGGCACCCACGATGGTGTACTCCTCGGGGGAGCTACCTTCTTCTTGGATCGTTACCGTATCACCGACCTGAACCAGGGTGGGGTCCTGGTGGGCCGCCGCTTCATCAATCAGGTGAGCGGCGGCCAGGATAATTTCTAGTTCTTGAATACGGCCTTCAACGAATGCCTGTTCGTTTTTGGCAGCTTCATATTCGGCGTTTTCTATTAGTTCTCCGCCTTCCA
>CAZLJB010000860.1:0-1617 GCA_964559195.1 uncultured Anaerolinea sp.
GACAGCACATCGCGCGCAATCACCGGGATCTGTTGGAGCAGCGGAAACCCCACCAATCCAAACACGGCCGCCATGACAATGATCATGGCCACCGACCGGTTCCGGCGGATATAGGCCTGACCTTCGCTGAATTCGGCCAGCCAATCGCGGGCCACCCGCTCAGGCGCTTTTTTAAATGGGGTCTGCACAAAATACAGGCTGACAATAATCGCCAGGTAGCTGATGGCATTCGCCAGGAAAGCCCAGCCCTCACCGCTGCCCTTGATCAGGATCAGAAAAGGAGCCACCAATGAAGGGCCAATCACGCGGGCTGCGTTAAAAATGGTGGACTGCAGGGCGATCGCGTTCGGCAGCGCGTCCTTACCCACCAGTTCGACCAGCATGGCCTGGCGGGCAGTGATCTCAATCGCGTTGGCTGTGCCGAGTAAAAACGCCAGCGCCGCGATATGCCAGATCTGGATCAGTCCCGTCAGCGCCAGGAAGGCCAGCGCAAAAGCCTGCACCATCATGACCACCTGCATGGCAATCACGGTTTTGCGCTTGTCCAATCGCTCCACCAGTACCCCACCCGGCAGGGCCAGGATCAGGGTTGGCAGGGCGCTGGCAAAACCGATCAGTCCCAGGTCAAAAGGCTTGCCGCTCAATCGATAGGCAAGATAGGGCTGGGTGGTGGTTTGCATCCAGGTGCCGATCAGTGAGACAAACTGACCGATCCAGAAAATCGTAAAATCCCTGGAAGCCAGGGCAGGGTAACGCTGGGCGATCTTTTCTTTTGTAAACATCATTCCAATCTATAGGCAGCAGCCTTACGAAAAATCACGCTTCGGATCCCGCGAAGTTTGATCGCCCGGGATAGGCGCGATTAATTCGGGCCGGTCATTGGCTGGCCGGTTGACCAGGGTCGAAACCGGGTGAGCGGTCATTTCCCCCGCTGGATAGGACCCCAGCAGGTGCTGGAGTGCCTCAGGCTTCTGAGGCTGCGGCTCCAACCATTCTGCAAAAGCCGCATTCGGAAGAATGACCGGCATGCGATTGTGCAGCATGGACATCAAAGAGTTGGGTTCGGTGGTGATAATGGCGCAGGAACGAATTTGCGAGCCATCCGACCCCAGCCACTCATCCCACAACCCGGCCAAACCAAAGGGCAGCCCGGATTTCAGCCGGATATGGTATGGAATTTTCAGCTTTGAACCAGCCTGCGCCTTCCATTCGTAAAAACCATCCGCAAAAATAATGCAGCGCTTATATTTGTAGGCACCGCGAAAGGCCGATTTTTCCGCCAGGGTCTCAGCCCGGGCATTGATCATGTGCGATCCAATCGAAGGGTCCTTTGACCAGACCGGCACCAGGCCCCAGGTGTAATAATCCGCGCGCAGCAGACCATCATTAGGCAGCACCAGTACCGGCTGGGAAGGGGCGATGTTATAGCGCGCTGTCAACCCGCCCGGAAACGCAAAATTAGGAAAAGCTGCCTGTAGTTCAGCGGGGTCAACCGCCAGGGTAAATCGTCCGCACATCGGGTACTCCTTTCCAAAGACGGGCCAGGCTGGCTCAATTGGGGTTGCCAGACCCGCCGGGTGTTATTTATGCGACTTTCGAGGTGTGGGCGTCGGCTCA
>CAZLJB010000861.1:0-1617 GCA_964559195.1 uncultured Anaerolinea sp.
TGGGTTCGATCCTGATCGATATGGGTCGTCCAGACCGGGTCATGAATATCTTTTTCTTCGGACGCTTCCAATCCCCGCTCTTGTGGGATATCAGTGCGGTTAGCCTGTACCTGTTTTCGAGTATCGTCTTCTTTTACCTGTCGCTGCTGCCAGACATTGCGCTGTGCCGTGACAGGTTACGCGACGTGCCGCTCTGGTGGCAGAAAACCTACAAACTGCTGGCCTTGGGTTGGACCGGCCGTCCGGAACAGTTCGAGCGCCTGGAGAAGGTGCTGGATGGCATGGCGATCTTCATGACCTTGCTGGTTATCACGGTCCACACCGTGGTTTCGTGGGTCTTCGGTATGACCGTGCAGCCTGGCTGGCACACCGCCCTGATCGGACCCTTCTTCCTGGTTGGAGCAATTTTCTCCGGCACAGCCGCGGTCGTGATCGTTCTGGCTATCCTGCGCAAGGTTTACCACATGGAGCATGTGCTGCCCGTCAGCCTGTTCAATTACCTGCGCAAGCTGCTGATTGTTTTCACGATTGCCTGGCTGTATATGATGATCGCCGAATTCATGACCACCGGTTATGGCAACCTGGCCGATGAAATGCCGGTGCTGCTGCAAAAGTTCACCGGTGATTTCGCCGGGCTGTTCTGGACCATGGGCATTTCTGTGTTTGTCCTGCCGATCATTATCTTTATCTTCCTGGGCAAGGATAGTATTGCCTGGATGGTAGTCGCCTCCATTTCGGTCAATATTGGAATGTGGATTGAACGGCTGCTGGTGATCGTTCCGACTGAGACCCGCCCACGCTTTGTTTCAACCTTGATGGATGGGATGGGCGGCTATCGCCCCAGTTGGGTGGAGATATCGATTACGGTTGGGTTATTTGCCGGCTTGACCCTGCTGTATGTTATCTTCACGCGTTTTTTCCCGATCGTGCCGATCTGGGAGACGACCGAAGAAGAACACCAGGTCGTTGAAGCCTAGCAGCCTGCCAGCAGGCAGCCTGATCTATCACCAGGAGAACGAACCATGAACTTAGGAAATTTGGCTTCAGCATTTGTTACGACACCCGGCGTGGGTGGCATCGTGATCACCGTCATCGTCATCACGGCCGCCATTGTGTATTTCTTTTTGATCCGCTGGATCATGGCTGGCGGCAGTGAGCCCGCCAAGAAAAAGTAGGGTTTTCGCCCCGCTGCCGGTTTGTTGATTGGATCACCTGAGAGGTAAAATGTCTTTTTCTGAACGCGCCGAACTTTATGCAGCCCTGGCAGAAGCCCTGGCCGAGCCACCTGAATGGCTTTGCCTGGCGGGCCGGGAGTGGCCGCTCTTTGAATTGGCCACTCAGCTGCTGCCCGATTCCGCGGCAGTCGCAGCCCTGGCATTGATCCAGCCTGAAAGCATGCCTGATCGCAAAGCGCGTTACGCCAACCTGACCAGAGGCCGACAGGCCTCCGCTCAGGTGGGCGCACAGGCGGGTGGGCAGCCGGCTTTCTGGCTGTCTGAATCAGCCTTTTTGACCGGCAGGATCCTGGGCGAGGCCACTTTTGAGGTGGCGAAATGTTATTCACAGAGCGGGCTGCAGGTGGAAGGATCCGAGCTGCCGGATGGGGCTGCACCGGAA
>CAZLJB010000862.1:0-1616 GCA_964559195.1 uncultured Anaerolinea sp.
CGTTGGATTTACCCGGATGGATTCTATTCAGTTGGTGAAGAGGAATGAGGCAAAATATGAGCAGCCGAAACGAAGAATTTGAACTCGTGCTGGTGATTGGCACATCCAGCCTGGATGTGGTTGGCCGGCTTCAAGGCGATCTTCAGATGGCGACATCAAACCCGGCTCTGATCCGCACTTCCTTTGGGGGTGTAGCCCGCAACGTGGCCGAAAATCTGGCCCGGCTCGGCCAGCCTGTTTGCCTGCTGTCTGTGATCGGTAAAGATCGCCTGGGGGAGGATGTCCTGGCCTACACGCGCAACGCGGGCGTGGATGTCTCGGCGGTCTACGCCACCGATAAATACCCGACCGGTTTTTACATGGGTGTGCTGGATGAACAAGGCGCCCGCCAGTTTGCCTTTGATGATATGCGCAGCATGGATGAATTGACAGAAGCCTATCTGGTCTATAACGAATATCTATTTGAAAAATCAAGCCTGATCTTTCTGGACGCCAACCTTCCAGAACAGACCCTCAAAAAAGCCTTCGCCCTGGCTCACAAATACAAAGTACCTGTCTGCGCTGACCCAACTTCTGGCGCGCTGGCCATGCGTCTCAAGCCCTTTCTGCGACAGATAAAATTGATCGTCCCCAATCATATTGAAGCCGGCATCCTGACAGGCACCCACTTTGGAGCTGATAACCAGGAAGCCGCCCTGGATGCCGCCCGCACCCTTGTCAACCAGGGTGTTGAAATGGCATTCGTCACCTTGGGCGAGTATGGCCTGTGTTATGCCACATCTGAAACAAATGGGCATATCCCCGCCATTCGCACCACGGTCGGCGATCCCACCGGAGCCGGTGATGCACTCACCGCGACTGTCATTTACGCCATCATGAACCAGATCGAAATTGACGATGCCGCCCGGCTGGGAGTTTCAGCCGCCACCCTGGCCCTGCGCTACCCCGGAACCGTCTACCCTGATCTGACCCTCCAAAAACTGTACGATGAACTGGCCGTCTGACCCGTTCCATCCGCACCCATTCTTCAACCTTCAAGGAAATTATGACCAACAAGACTAACATGTTCAATACTTCCCTGGAAGTATTACGCGCGCAACAACAAAATTTACCAGTGGTTGCACTCGAATCGACCGTGATCACCCATGGACTACCCCGCCCGCAAAACCTGACCCTGGCCCAGGAAATGGAACAAGTCGTTCGCGACGAGGCTGCCATCCCCGCCACGATCGCCGTCATGGATGACAATATCCAGGTGGGTCTCAATGCCGACCAGTTGGAAAAGCTTGCAAACGCCGATAATGCCATCAAAATCAGCCTGCGCGACTTTGCAACTGCTCTCTCCCAGCACAAACCCGGCGGCACCACCGTGGCCGGCACCATGTTCGTTGCCCAAAAAACCGGCATCCGGGTTTTTGCAACGGGCGGCATTGGCGGTGTTCATAAGGAAGCCTTCATGGACATTTCCACAGACCTGCAAGCCCTGACCAGTATCCCCATGATCGTAGTTTGCGCCGGTGCCAAATCCATTCTGAATCTTCCGGCAACCCTCGAATATCTTGAAACCATGGGCGTGCCCGTGGTAGGCTATGATACCGACAAATTCCCGGAATTTT
>CAZLJB010000863.1:0-1614 GCA_964559195.1 uncultured Anaerolinea sp.
ACACGGCTCTGAACACTCTTTCCCTACACGACGCTCTTCCGATCTGGTTTAATGAATATTTCCAGCATCACCAATGACCTGTTTTCACTCAGGGATTTTCGTTCAGCCAGTTGAGCGCTCCCAAACCAGCCGCGCGGCCGGTGGCACAGCAGGCTGTGATCAGGTACCCGCCGGTGGGTGCCTCCCAGTCCAGCATCTCTCCGGCGCAGAAAACGCCGGGCAATTGAGTCAACATCAGGTTTTGGTTGAGGGCTTCAAACCGGATACCTCCGGCGCTGCTGATGGCTTCGTCCAAAGGGCGCGGTCTGAGCAGTGGCAGCGGCAGGGCTTTGATGGCAGCGGCCAATTGCCGGGGCTCGTGCATGGCGGCTTTGGGGACGAATTCCCACAACAGGCCGGCTTTGAGGCCTTTTAGCCCGGTGGTCTTTTCAAGGTGGTTGGAGAGCGTGCGCGAACCGCGCGGTTGGGACAGCCGCTGCTCCAGGTCAGCCAGGGTGCGGTCGGGAGCCAGGTCAAGCTGGATGGTGGCGCGGCCGGCAGCCTCGATTTCATCGCGGATGGGGGCTGAGAGCGCGTAGATCAGGCTGCCCTCGACACCGGTGTTTGTGATAATGAATTCACCCTGGCGCCGGAATACGCTCCCGGCGCTGTTGGTGAATTCAATTACGACGGGTTTGAGTGGTTGGCCCTCGAATTTCGCGCGGAAGTGTTCGCTCCAATTGACATCGAAACCGCAGTTGGCGGGTTTGAACGGCGCAATCGGGATGCCGCGCGCAGCCAGAATTTCAACCCAGGCGCCCGTGGATCCCAGCCTGGCCCAACTGCCACCTCCCAAGGCTAGCACGACAACCCGGGCATGCATGGCAGTTTCACCATGCGGGGTTTCAAAGCGCAGGGATTGGTCCGGGTTCCAGCCCAGCCATTTGTGGCGCACATGAAAGCTGACCCCGCTGCGGACCAGGCGCTGCCGCCAGTTGTAAAGGAGCGGCGCAGCTTTCATGCCGGTTGGGAAGACGCGTCCGGATGTGCCGGTAAAGGTCTGAATGCCGAGTTCCGCAGCCCAAGCGCGCAGTTCGACTGCGCCAAATTGAGCCAGGTAGGGTTCGAGCTGCGCCCGGCGCGGGCCATAGCGCGCCAGAAATTGTTCATTCGGTTCTGAGTGGGTCAGGTTTAGCCCGCCTTTGCCAGCTACCAGGAATTTTCGGCCAACAGAGGGCATGCCCTCGTACAGGTCGACTTTTAGCCCGGCCTGACTCAAGATTTCAGCCGCCATCAGGCCGGCTGGGCCGCCGCCAATCACTACGACTGTCGCCGCAGACTGGCTTCTGTCTGTGTCAGTCACGCCCGGCTTGCCTTTGAATGGTTTCAAGATACAGGTTTTCAACCTTTTCGCGGGCCCAGGGGGTTTTTCTTAAAAACTTCAGGCTGGATTTAATGCTGGGATCGATTTTGAAGCAGTTGATGTTAATGCGCTGGCTGAGTGGTTCCCAACCATATTGATCCACCAGGTGGGTCAGGATCATTTCGAGGGTGAGACCGTGCAGCGGGTTCCTGGGTTGTTCTGTGCTCATGGGTTTATCATTATCCTGTCCCAAGAATACAGGATAATGCCTG
>CAZLJB010000864.1:0-1605 GCA_964559195.1 uncultured Anaerolinea sp.
TAATAAGGTCTTCCGCGCGGGTCAACCCGCTTATCCAGCCTGTCACGGTAAACGCGCAATCCCTGGCGGGTGATCCGGGTGCCTTTTAATTCATCTGCGGTTAAATAAGGGATATTGACATTTAACAACATGCCAGGCAAAAAACGATGCGCCAATGAAACTTCCACCACATGGCGCGCAACTCCTGATGCAGCCGTATAATCCAGCGTTCCGAGGTGGTTTTCCAGGGAACCCAGTGAAAAAGCAATTCCGGGTGTTTCCCAGATCAGCGCTTCCATTGCGGCCGTCACTGTCCCGGAATATGTCACGTCATGCCCCAGGTTGGGCATTGGGTTAATACCTGATACAACCAGGTCAAATTTTTCTTCAAAAAAACCCATTAAGGCTAACGCCACGCAGTCCGATGGCGCTCCATCGCTGGCAAAGGCGATTGATCCGTCTGCCAGAATGACATCTTTGACCCGCAGGGGACGGTCGATTGTTTTAACATGTCCACCGCCAGACCAGTTTCGGTCAGGGGCGCGAACGCTGACTATTGTATCAGGGATGGCGCGCACCGCATTAGCCAGGGCTAACAAGCCTGGAGCTGTCACTCCATCATCATTGGTTACCAAAATATGTTTACTCACTTATATGTCATCCTCATTAAAATATTTTTCGCATTTTTCATCCAACTTTGTAAAAACAAAAGTTGCTGCAAGGTTCAATATCAAACTCAAACCAACATTCCACATACTGTTCCCTTTTTCTCATCCTATTATATCAATCGCAAAGCCTGACAAAGAAAACCCAACACCAATTTTTATCCATATTTACGCCAGGTTTCCAAAGCCTCTTCAAAAATAACATCAAAAGATGAAGCATCCTGATGCTTTTGCCTTGTTTCGCGCACTTCTTCGGGTTGGAACCGAAATGCAAGACTTTCTTGTGCCGGATCTAATTGACCTGCTTCCTGCTTTTCAGTCCTGAGCATTTCGCTAATCCGTTTGGCAAATACAAAAGCAATATTCCGCTCATCAGAATCATAAGCTCTTTCTACATTGCGGCTAATGGAGAGCAAACCAATGGGTTGTCCATGCTGCAAGAGAGGCACACCCATCCACGCCATCGGCGAACCCAGACTGCCCATGCCTCTCCAGGCAGGGACTTTACTCGCGTTTGGAAAATAAATGGCCTGACGATATTTCATAATGAGGCTGTAGGTAGGACTGGTTAATACGTCATCTGCCCGATTTGGAGCCTGGCGATAACCAGAATGGGCAAGGAAACCAAGCCCCATTTCATCGACTACAAGGATTGCTGCCTGGTGGTATGGGATCACATGCCGCAAAATTTGAAGGATTTTATTAAGGCGTAAAGGCTGGTTAATTAATTCTGCCACGACTAGCTCCACAAGGATATCCCATGCCACCGAAAAATCATGTCCTGGTAAATCTGCGAGACTGATTGGGTAGAAGTATTCGAAATTTGAGTCTTTTGTCATAAATCTTTCTCCCAATAAATATTCATTCCAACTATTTCATTTTAATTACCTGTGGTTAACAACAGAAGAAGAGCAAGTTAACATTGTGAAAACAAGTAAATTAAACAAAATATCCGCACCGG
>CAZLJB010000865.1:0-1605 GCA_964559195.1 uncultured Anaerolinea sp.
ACACGGCTCTGAACACTCTTTCCCTACACGACGCTCTTCCGATCTCAACGCCCTGATGCGCCAGAAACAAGAATCTGCTGTCAGCAAGCGTACAGCGCCAATGCTGGCGGAAATTATTCGGCAGGGAATGGCTGAGGGTGTGTTCACGACGAAATACCCAGATCAGTTCGGATGCATGATTGTGGGGTTGTCGCGGGGTTTTGAGGACACAGTAGCTGAACTGCTGCTTGCCGAAAAGCCGCCGCCCGATGCGTTAGAACGCTTGGAAAATGTTGTCGGCGCTTATTCCGAGTCGATAGAGCGGATTCTGGGTGCGCCAGCGGGTTCGCTGCCAGTAGGCGCGATGTTGAAAGAGTGGCTTAGAGCACCTTAGAGTTCTACTAGGCTAGCGCCAAGGTCAACCCGGATGAGTCGCACCGAATGCGAATCGTGTAAAATTAGTTTTCGGAAATTACTGATCGGATATTCGAGAGAAATGGAGTAACAATGCAACTTTACCTGCGTCTCGCATGGCGAAACATTTGGCGGCATAAGCGCCGCACAATTATCATCGTGATGGCTATATCGTTAACATTGTCGCTCATGATGTTTTATGATGGCGTGATGAACGGTTTTACCGATGTCATTTACGGCAATGCCGTGAAAGTGTTGGGCGGAAACATCCAGGTTCATGCACTGGGATACCGCGAGCAGGCCAATTCCACCCCACTCTTGTCGTTATCAGACCCACAAGCGGTGGTCAAAGCGGCGCAAGCGAATTCACTTGTAGAAGCTGCTACCATGCGCATCAGCACCGGTGGTCTGGTCACCAGCCGAGAAGGCGCATTTGCGGTGGGCATCACCGGCGTCGAACCGGAAAAAGAGCAGAAAGTGAATATCATCGGTCAAAACATTAAAGAAGGCAGAAATCTCACTAGCGTTGATACCGACAGTATTCTGATTGGCAAGGGCTTGGCCGATGCGACAGGCGTCAAGGTGGGCGATCGAATTACGTTGGTGGGTCGTACCCAACACGAGCAAATGCGCCAGCGCACTATGACCATTATCGGGGTTTTTGACTTGGGCATGGTCGATATTGAAAAACAAACCGTTTACATTTCTCTCGCAGAAGCTCAGGCGCTTTACGAGGTGAGCACGCCTACCGAAGTGTCTGTGTTCATGAAACAGCTTGGACAAGAGGCTGAGGTCATCAAAAACATGAAATCCAGCCTGTCGGGTTATGAAATTGAGTCTTTCCAGGCCAACTACCCTGATTTGGCATCGGCTATCAATACCAAAAGTGGTGTGATGAATGTCTTTAGCGTTATTATCGTCGCCATTGCTGGTGTTGGCATTCTCAATTTACTATTGATGGCAGTTTACGAGCGAACACGTGAAATAGGGATGCTTGGCGCAATGGGGCTGAGACCGGCCCAAATCTCGCTCTTGTTCGTTCTTGAAGGGGTGATGATTGGTTTGGTCGGCATTGCGGTGGGCATCATTCTAGGGCTGGCTTGCAACTGGAGTCTAATGCAGGTGGGGATGGACTTCACATCCTATTCTGGCCTAGCTAGCTATATGGCATTGATTAAGAATAAGATTTATCCCACCTGGGGCACCGAAATG
>CAZLJB010000866.1:0-1605 GCA_964559195.1 uncultured Anaerolinea sp.
TTTGAAGATCGAGGTTTGTGTTTTGCAGAACCTGCTCCAACTGCCTGTGTTCGGTGATGTCCCAATTGGTTCCGACCATCAACAGGGGCTCGCCAGCCTGATCCCGCTCTATGAGCGCCAGGGCACGGATATAGCGGACGCTGCCATCCGGCCAGACTACCCGGAATTCAGTGTCGAATTCCTTTTCACCGCGCTGCGCGGCTTGAATTTCATGGTTGCCGCGTTCACGATCCTGCGGGTGAAGGCCCTGCTGCCAGGCATCGTATGCGCCGCTGAAGTCCTGCGCATTGATGCCGTACAGGCGGTACATTTGATCATCCCAGATCAAGTGGTCATTGATCATGTCGTACTCCCAGGTGCCCACACCGCCCGCACGGACAGCCAACAATAAACGGGCAGCGGTCTGCGCCAGGGCCTGTTCGATGTGTTTGCTTTTGGTAATATCCAGGCTGTACCCAGCCAATAAGGTTTTCTCTCCCACCGAAAACGGGAACTTAAAACTGGAATAAATATGACTGTTAAACTCCTCTTCCGATCTAAGTACATCTCGGTTGGAGACCACAGCCCAATCATCGGCTGTCATTTGCGCCGCCAGTTCAACCGGAAACAGTTCTTCCATGCTCTTTCCGATCATGTCAGCAGCCGGGATGCCGACCATATCTAAATAATTTTCGCTGACTTTCAAGATACTGCTTGAGGTGGGGGTCACCTCTTTGATGAAGCTATAGATTTGTGAGAACTGCATAAAGGCAGAAAGCAGGGCATTGCTTTCGTGCAGCGCTTTTTCCGCCTGCTTTCGGCTGGTGATATCGTGCATGATGACGGTATGAAACAAGTTCTTGCCTGCCTGTAAGCTTACCAAAGAAATTTCGAGCTGGACAAGGCTTCCATCTTTCCGGCAGCCTTCCGCTTCAATTGGATTGCCATCACCAGGTTTTTCCGTTCCTATTTGGAATCTCTCAAAGGCATCCTGGTGAGCGCCTCGCTGTTTGATCGGGATCAGCTGCGTCACAGGTAAACCAATGGCTTCACTTTCTGTATAGCCGAAGAGCTTCTCTGCGCCCGGGCTCCAGGCAATCATCATTCCGTTAATATCAGCTGAAATGACGGCTTCCCTGGTAACTTGAGCCAACGCGTGGTTATCCAACTCGCTTTTCGGCAGCTCATGCTGCTGCTTTTGGACAAGCAACAACTCGGCAGCCCGTTTTTCTTTTTCTTCGTTTTGGAGGGCAATTTCTTCATTTTCCATGAACAATTCGGAGGCGCGATTTTTTTGCAGGTTGAGCAAGGCTTCTTCCGCCTGTTTGCGCTCTGTAATGTCATTTACAATCCAGAATTGGAGTTGCTTACCCTGAGAATTGAACGGGGATGAAAGCACTTCCACATTGCGGACTTCCCCACTGGCCAGGCGGTGCAGAAAAACAGTCTCAGCCGGTTTCTGCTCGGATGCTTTATTTTGCTTGCTCGCAACCAGCTCAAGCGGGTAAGTAATAAGCGCATCGATGGACAACCCGCACAGGCCTGATTTTGGATAGCCATAAAACTGTACTGCGGCCGGGTTGGCTTCCAGAATAAGACCAGTTTCGGGTTCGATCAGCAGCATGA
>CAZLJB010000867.1:0-1604 GCA_964559195.1 uncultured Anaerolinea sp.
TACACGGCTCTGAACACTCTTTCCCTACACGACGCTCTTCCGATCTTGGAACGGCCACATGCGCATCCACGTTGGCGACGGCCACGGCTGTGCCAGCTTTGAGCCCGGTCCATTGGGCGGCCTGGGCGGTCAGCTCGCCGGCCTTGTCGCCAATTGGGCTGATATTGCGGGTCATTTTTTCATCAATTACATTTTCAAGCAGCGGGTTGAGCGCGGCGAAATAAGCTTTCTGTGGAAAGCCTTCGCGCTTTGACCAGAGGGCTTTGTAACCGGCAGTGCAGCTGTTGCGGGTTTCTACACCGGTTAATTGCCAGACCACCCAATCGGCGGCTTCAAGCAGGCGATCGGCGGCGGCGTAAATTTCAGGGGCATCGTTGACGATTTGCAGGGCCTTGGAGAAGAACCATTCGGAGGATACCTTGCCACCGTAACGCTCCAACCAGCCTTCACCCATGGCCACGGCGGTCGCATTGATTTTATCGGCTTCGGGCTGGGCGGCGTGGTGTTTCCAGAGCTTGACCCAGGCGTGTGGTTTGTTGCGAAACTCGGGCAGTGTGCACAAGGGTGTGCCATCAGCCTTGACCGGCAGCATGGTGCAGGCTGTAAAGTCAACCCCGATGCCAATTACATCCTCAGGATTTACCCCTGATTGCTTCAAGACCGCCGGAATAGTGGTCTGAAAAGTTCGGATGTAATCCTGGGGATCTTGCAGGGCCCAATCCGGTTCCAACTGCAGACCGCTTTCGGGCAGGCGTTCGTCGATGACAGAATTTGAATATGAATAGACTGCCGTAGCTACTTCTCGGCCGTCCGCCACATCCACCAGCACCGATCGACCAGATTCTGTTCCGAAATCTACACCAATTGTGTACTTTGCCATAACGCCTCCTAGATTTGGATCATAATTTTAAGACCTTCGCGCCGCTCAGCCGTGTTAAACGCTTCGGCAGTTTGTTCCAATGGAAATCGATGGGTTATGAGAGAGCGTACATCTACGAGTTGCCTTGCAACCAGGTCGATAGCGCGCGGGTAAGTATGTTTCATACGGCGCACGAGCTTGATGGTCAGCCCTTTGCGACGTGCCACGGAGGCCTGGAAGGAGGTTTTGTCATCGGATGGAATCCCGACCAGGATCAGCTTTCCACCGGGCACAATGACCTCAATCGCCGTTTCAACCGCATCCTGGCTGCCAGAAGCCTCGAAAACCAGATCTACCCCGCGCCCTGAGCTGGCGGACAGGATGCTTTTTTCTGTTTCGCGGCGGTTTTCCGCCAGAATGGTGTGTCCTGCGCCGAGTGCCCGGGCTGCTTCCAGCCGGTGAGGGAGCAGATCGGTGGCGATGAGGTTGGTGACACCCGAAAGCTTTAATAATTGTACAATTAACAGCCCGATTGGTCCGCAGCCCAGGACAGCCACACTCATGCCGCTGCGGAGATGAGCCAGATCAACTGCGTGGATTGCCACGCCGAGAGGTTCGAGCATCGCGCCATCATCATCAGTCAGCGTATCAGGCAGTGAGAAGAGGCATTTTGTGTCCCAGGCCATAAACTCACGCAAGGCACCATCCTGACCGCCATGCCCGGCGAAAATCACGGATGGGCAAA
>CAZLJB010000868.1:0-1601 GCA_964559195.1 uncultured Anaerolinea sp.
GACTCCTGTAAAGATTATACATCAAACCTATAAAAGAAAAATGACAGCATTTTTTCCGTCGGACGAGATTGATCTCGTCCCTGCCCGCGGAGAAACCAACCCCTGTCTGAACATTTACAAATAAATTAAAAGGCAGCCCTTGTCACTTCAAGGCCATTTTCCCAGAGTTCATCTTCGCTTAGATCGGCCCCATCATTCCATGAAATGCCATAACCACCGGGATCAACTTTTACACACTTAAAAAACCCATCGCTTTTTAAAAACTGAAACATTTCCAACTCAAGCAGTTGAGAACAGTCATAGAGCTTTTCTACATTATTTTCAAATTTGATTGATAGCTTTTTATTCTCAAGCGCTTGAACCGATAAAATTTTTGGCGTATTCATTTCCTACTCCAATCCTGGCAGCTGTTTGAACTCATTATTCTGCCACATCCGCAATAATTCATTTTGATATTGCGCTCCCCATTCTTTTACCAGCTTCTGTGACCTGACCGGTAAATCCCCTTCCAGCATCTCAAGTGTTTCGATGGCAAAAACACCGTTGAATTCACCGTATACCGCATGAAAATGAGGAACGCCGTGTTCACTTTGGCTAAAATACATCTTGATAAGGATGCCATAAAATCGGGCGATGACTGGCATATTTTTCTCCTTGACTTCTCATTAAAGTATAGCACACAAGGGACGGGGCGGTGCGGTGCACCGCCCCACATGATCGCCCAGATGATTTAGATCTTAAAATCACGGAAATCCTATCATCCTTAAAATCATGGTTCAGACGGGTTCGGTCGCCAGCCGTCCGTCGAACGAGATAAATCTCGTTCGACGGACGGCTGGCAAGATTTATCCACCGAAAAGATCTTCTTCGTGGGTCTTCTTCGTGCCCTGCGTGGTGAAAAAGGTTCTTCCCGCTTAAACGCAAACAGCCCGGCGCACTTCCCCGGGCAGCGAAACCAAACTGCTAATATCTCAGGCGGTCATTTTTAACAACTCGCCGGCGCCCAGCTTGGCAAGCTCGCTGGCTGGGATGGAGCGCAGCACCTTTTTGGAGGCCTTGTCGACCACAAAGACGGTCACATCCTTGGTTTTTTCATCGACCCGGAACTGCAGGGCGATATTCGAAGCGTTGCCGACCAGGGCAGCCGGCGTGGCCTCAACCGGGCGGGCGGCCTTTTCCGGCAGCAGCGCGGCTTTCTCCTGCGCGGGAGCCTGCTTGACGGCTGCGGCGGCCTGCTTGAAAGCCGCCGCGGCCAAATTGGCAGCCGCGCCAGATTCAGCCTGGGACACTGCCGACGACCGCGCCGGCAGTCCTTGCTCCGCGGGCCGCATACTAATTTGGGTTCTGATTGTTGGTTCAATCATCTTAGACCTTGCCTCCCCTGCATCCATGCAGGGCTTGGGAATAACACTAGATCAAACAGGCTTTGGTATCCAGCATTATGCCAAAGATAAAACATCAGGCCGCCAGGCTCAGGCAGTCGTGCTGGTGGTGGTGCTAGTAGGTGTAGCAGTTCCATAATACATGGCATTAAACATTTGCGTCTGATAATTCATAGATCGGAAGAGCACACGTCTGAACTCCAGTCACCTGAAGCTATC
>CAZLJB010000869.1:0-1600 GCA_964559195.1 uncultured Anaerolinea sp.
GTGTAATCGTAAGTGGGCATAGGTTTATTTTAATCGAAATTTTATAAATTCTTCACCCTTGCGGACGATTTCTGCGTAGTCATCCGGCTCGGTTAAGTTTTGGATCATGTTCTGGGTTTTTTCGCGCAATACTTGGCGAGCGGCCGGTTGTCCTTCCGCCTGCCATTTTTCCATGCTCCAGCGTGGGTAGATGGGGCTGGAGTAATAGCCTTTTTTGAAGTTTTTCAGCGTTGATGGGACGGAAAGGAAACTTCCCCCTGGCCCCACTTTGGCGATTTCGGCCAGTACGGCCTGAGAGTCATCCAATTGAAAACCATCTGCAAAGCGCAGGGCCTGTTCAATGATCTCATGGGTATGGACTATGGTGCATGGCGAGATTGTTTTGGAGCCCAGACTGTCTCCGATAAACGGGGCCAGCCCTCCTTTTGTCAGGGCAAAAGAGAGTGTGTTCATCCAGTAAGAATCAGCCGCCACCAGATCCATACCCCAACCCGTACCAGAGCAGGATGCGCCGCAGTGAGGCAATTTGTAATAAGACATCATCTCGGCGCAGGCGATATTTAGCAGCACACTTTGGGGATCATAGAAGTTTAACATGGATTTCATGTCAAAATATGCCGGCAGCATACCCACTGAAATGGGGGTACCTGGTTTCATCACCTGGCTGATAGTCAGACCAGCCAACAGTTCAGCCAACAGCAGGGTCAAGGACCCGGCAGGTGTGAATGGTGTGGTTGCGCCAACCATGCTGTAATTTGAGAAGATGAAAGGCAGATCATGTTCGATGGAAACCTGCATCTTGAGCAGCGTTCCAGCATCCATCACAAGCGGTGAGACTGGATTGAAATAAGGCAGGATGAATGGTTTCGTACCAAGATCTCCGTGCAGATTTTCAAACATTTTTATCAAAGGAAAAAAATTATCTTCGTCAGATGTTAACACGACCAGCGGTCTGGATGTATTGGCGAACATTTCCAGATTGCCGTACAGGTCACCCAACTCTTCTGGCACATCGCGGACAATTCCCAGGGTCGAAATGCAATCATAATGACGCAACGTGCTAGCCAGGCGGGTAAGGATGCGCATGTGTTCACGGGTAAACTCTTCCAGGTTGTCTCCAGACGGCTCCTGGTAATAAAGGGCTGTAACCCCCACACCAAAGCGCAAGCGGTCGTCCCCCAGCAGGAAAGACGCGTCTCCGCTGCGGTCAAACATCTGGATGGTGGCTGGCGTGGAATGGAGAGATTGTTCGATGATCTCTGTCGAAAATTTTATATTTCGGTCCTGAACCTGAACCTGCCCGGTCTTTTTTAATAGATCAACGACATTGGGTGCATCGACACGGACCCCAGTCTCGCAAAGGATACGCAGAACATATTGGTGGACTTGCTGGATTTGTTCTTCTTTCAAGAGAGTCAGGCTGGGGCGGACGTTGTTCATACAGCCCTCCGGGGCATATTGGTATTGTCTGAGATGATCGAATCCAGAGTAGTGTTTTATTTTAAAGGTTTTTGGGCGCAGATTTTCTTAGCAGGCCAGATATAGGTGGAAAACGACCGCCTTATTTTAAGAACAGGAGGGCCACACCTGCCATCGCCAG
>CAZLJB010000870.1:0-1590 GCA_964559195.1 uncultured Anaerolinea sp.
TAATATAAAATTATAAGCGAATTTACTTATGCATTGTTGAATTGATCATTTTTCCGCGAAAGAACACTGAATGGTAAAGATGGTGGCGGTGGGTAACTTTTTCCCACGACCACCATCTTTTTTGCTTTTGTACCACTTACTCTTTTGAGCTGCCGCTGTTGCCCACTTCAAAGCGGTAGCCAAACCCGCGCTCGTTATGGATATAACGCGGATTTTCAGGGTCAGGCTCCAGTTTTTGGCGCAGATGCCAGACGTAGCGCCGCACAAACCCGATTTCTTCCTTATACTGCGGCCCCCAAACTTCCCGCACCAGGTGCTCCGCCGAGATGACCTGGGCTGGGTGGCGCATCAATACCACCAATAGTTTAAATTCTGTAGGGGTGAGTGGGATCAGCGCCCCGGCGCGGGTCACATGCCGGGTGGAGAGATCCACTTTCAGGTCACCCGATTCGAGCAAGTCGTTGGCAACTTGCGCGCTGCCAGAGCGCGCCAGAACGGCGCGCACACGCGCACTCATCTGTGCAAATGAAAAAGGTTTGCTGACGTAATCATCCGCGCCCAGCGAGAAACCGCGCAGGATATCGCTTTCATCACTGTGGGCTGTCAGCATGATGACAGGTGCCTGGCTCAATTCACGGATGCGCTTGAGCGTTTCCCAACCATCCTTGACCGGCATGGAGACATCCAGGATCACCAGATCGGGTTTCTGATCAAAAAATGCCTGCAGGCCTTTTTGTCCATCCGCGCAGACATACACCAGGTGGCCTTGTCCGCGCAAGTATTCGGCCAACAGGGCGGAAAGGTGGGTATCGTCGTCGATCAACAAAATAGAGGCCATGTTTTAATCGTCCCGGGTGTTGGCGATGGGCAGCATCAGGAAAAAATCGCAGCCCGGGGCGCTGGGTTCCGCCCAGATCGGGCTGATGATGTTGATTGAACCATTTTGAGCCTGGATCAATTTCCGAGCAAAATAGAGCCCTAACCCCCATCCCGATACCAGGTCTTTTGTGTTGTGGGCGCGGCCAAAACGCTCAAAAATGTAATCTTGCAGTGCCAGTGGAACACCTACGCCATGATCTTTGATCGAGATGCGCACCTGGTTGCCATCCTGTGACGCGCTCAGGTGGATGGGACTGCCGGGCGGCGAGTATTTATCGGCATTTCGCATCAGGTTGCGGACAATCTCCTCCAGGTGGATTTCATCCACCCAGACGGGCGGCAGGTCGGGGCTGAATTTCCAATCGAGCGGGCGGTTTTGGGGCACCAGGATCACCTCGGCGGCTTCTTCCATCAGCGGACGCAGCGCCACCGGGCCGGGATTGATGGTCAGTTTGCCAGCTTCCAGGCGGGAAATATCCAGTATGGTTTGGACCAGCGTGGTCAGCCGCGCGCTTTCGTGGATCATGGTTTCAAGGGTGCGGCGCGCGGGAATGGGCAGGCTCTCTGGATTTTGCATGGCAAGTTCCAGCCCGCCACTCAGTGTCGCCAACGGCGCGCGCAGTTCGTGACTGACCAGCGAAACAAATTCAGATTTCATTTCATCCAGCAGATCGGAAGAGCGTCGTGTAGGGAAAGAGTGTTCAGAGCCGT
>CAZLJB010000871.1:0-1590 GCA_964559195.1 uncultured Anaerolinea sp.
GTCATCAACATCGACGCTTTTCGCAAGAATTTTACCGGCACCGAAGCCGAGCAAAAGAGCAACGTCATCTACAAAGAGAGTGACCGCCTCTCCGGTCGCCCACCGATTGAGTTTGTTCAGGCAGCTCGCCCGATCGTGATCGTGGATGAACCGCAAAGTGTGGATAACACCGAAAAAGCCCAGGAAGCGATCAAGGCGCTCAACCCCCTGTGCACCCTACGCTATTCGGCCACCCATTCCAACCCTTACAACCTGGTCTACCGGCTTGATCCGGTGCGCGCCTTTGAGCTGAAACTGGTCAAGCAAATCGTGGTGGCCAGCGCCGGAGTCGAAGGCGGCGCCAACGCGGCCTTTGTGCGCGTGGAAAGCATTGAATACAAAACCGGCATCAAGGCCAAACTGCGCATTCATGTTCAGGGTGCAGATGGGCCAAAAGAGAAATTGGTCACCATCAAGAATGGTGCCGACCTGTTCGCCGTCTCCAATGAGCGCGCCGTCTATCAGGATGGTTACGTCGTGGCCGAGATCAATGCTGAGCCAGGCAGTGAATTCATCCGTTTTAACAATGGCCGTGTTTTGCGCCTGGGTGAGGAAGTTGGCGGCATGCGCGACGATATCTGGCGTGTGCAAATCAAGCATACCGTCAAACGACATCTGGAAAAAGAACTGCAAGTCCGTGAGCGCGGCATCAAGGTGCTCAGCCTGTTCTTTATTGACCGCGTTGCCAACTACCGCGACTATGCCGAAGATGGACAGCCGGTTAAAGGCAAATTCGCATTGGCATTTGATGAAATCCTGGCAGAGCTGGCCACGGAGCCACGCTACGCAGCCCTGGAGTGGCTAAAGCAGCCCATTGATAGGTTGCACAACGGTTACTTTGCACAGGACAAAAAAGGCGTCTTCAAGGATACGCGCGGCGACAGCCAGGCCGATGATGATGCTTATAAGTTGATCATGCAGGACAAAGAACGCCTGCTTTCGATGGAAGAGCCCCTACGGTTTATTTTCAGCCATTCAGCCCTGCGCGAGGGCTGGGATAACCCGAATGTGTTCCAAATCTGTAACCTGCGCGAGATGAGCACCGAGCGCGAACGCCGCCAGACCCTGGGACGCGGCCTGCGGCTGCCGGTCAACCAGGATGGGCTGCGCGTGCGGGATGACTCGATCAACAAGTTGTATGTGTTTGCCAACGAGACTTACGAGGAATTTGCCCGCGCGCTGCAGAGTGAATATGAGCAGGAGTGCGGCGTCACCTTTGGCAAGGTACCCCTGACCGCCCTGGCCAAACTGACCCAGGTGGTAGATGGAGAAGAGCGCCCGCTTGGACGCGAATCTGCCGAAGTCCTGCGCGCTGCGCTGGTTGCCCAGAACATGCTCGATAACGAAGGACGCATCCAACCGGCCTTCGACCCGCGTCGCCGTGATTTTAGGCTGAACCTGCCCGAAGCTTTCGGCTCTCTCGCCCCGGCGGTAATTGACCTGCTCTCGTCTTACCAGATCGAGCGTCACATCCGCCGCGAGGAACAGGAAGGGCACAATAAACTGCGCAAGGACGTCCAACTCAGCCCCGAATTCACCGCGCTGTGGGAG
>CAZLJB010000872.1:0-1581 GCA_964559195.1 uncultured Anaerolinea sp.
GCCAATGCCTTGGCGCTTTTGGGCATCACAGCCCCAGAAGTGATGTGACGTAACAGGCGAAGCCGTTACGAAAGTCAGTAAATTTTTATGTCATCAGATGGTGCCCCGCGTTGGGCGAAGAATCTCCAAAAAAAGCGCAGGAGATGCTATGCTGTTTGGTATTACCACACAGCTACCTTGATGGATATGGAAATGTTGCTGAAATTCATCTTTTCTGTTGAGGAGAAATTGCATGTCCCCCATCAAGACCCTTATCATGGGAGCCGCCGGTCGCGACTTCCACAATTTCAACACCTTTTTCCGAGGGAACAAGGATTATCAGGTTGTAGCCTTTACTGCTACTCAAATTCCTGATATCGATGGCCGTCAGTACCCCAGGGAATTGGCTGGCGAACTTTACCCTACCGGCATTCCGATTTTCGCCGAATCTGACCTGGAAAAATTGATCAAACAGCACAATGTCGAGCAGGTGGTATTTGCCTATTCAGACCTGCCCCATGAATATGTCATGCACAAGGCTTCGCAGGTAAACGCCCTGGGCGCAGATTTCCGTATCATGGGTACCCGCTATACACAGGTCAAATCCACAAAGCCGGTTATTTCGGTTTGTGCAGTGCGAACAGGGTCTGGAAAATCGCAAACCACGCGGCGCGTCTCCCTGATCCTGCGCGAAATGGGTTATAAAGTTGCCGCCATTCGCCACCCAATGCCATACGGCAACCTGGTACGCCAGGAAGTCCAGCGTTTTGCTGATTACGGCGACCTGGATGAGCATGAGTGCACGATTGAGGAGCGCGAAGAATACGAACCTCATATTGATAATGGTGTCATCGTTTATGCCGGTGTGGATTACGAGAAGATCTTACGCCAGGCTGAAAAAGAAGTCGATATCATTTTATGGGATGGCGGAAATAACGACTTTTCTTTCTACGTATCTGATTACCAAATTGTGGTTGCTGATCCCCATCGAGCAGGTCATGAAATTAGCTATTACCCTGGTGAAACAAATGTCCGCATGGCTGATGTCTTTGTCATTAACAAAGTGGACACAGCTGACCCGGAAAAAGTCATTCAAGTACGCGAAAATCTGCGCCGCCTGAACCCAGGTGCTGTGGTGATTGAGGCAGCATCTCCTCTATTTGTGGATGATCCAGCTGCCATTCAGGGCAAGCGGGTCCTGGTAGTTGAAGATGGTCCCACCCTGACACACGGCGAAATGGCTTATGGCGCTGGTTATGTGGCCGCCCGCCGTTTTGGTGCGTCAGAGATTGTTGATCCACGCCTGTTTGCAGTCAAATCGATTGCTGCAACTTATATCAAGTATCCTCGCACGGGTCCTGTATTGCCTGCGATGGGCTATGGGGAAGCGCAGACGCGTGACCTTGAAGCGACTATTAACGCCTCGGATGTGGATCTCGTCATCATTGGCACCCCCATTGATCTGACCCGTATTATCAAAATTAATAAGCCCTACCAACGTGTACGCTATGAACTTCAGGAGATTGGGCAGCCGACATTGTCTGATTTGCTGATGAAAAAATTCGGAAAGAAAAAATAGCCTTTTAGCTGAATAAAAATAGA
>CAZLJB010000873.1:0-1574 GCA_964559195.1 uncultured Anaerolinea sp.
AGGGTCTGCTGGACGGTGCCAAGGATGTGATATTTCATCCCATTTTTAGACTGAGCGCTTATCTCGGGGATGGTGGGAAGATCTGGAATACTCATATACTTTAACCTTTCTGCCTGAATTGGCTTGAATAATCAATACTATACACTTTTTTGAGTTGAAATGCTAAATGTTTCAGCAATTCTCAGGCAATTCTTAGAATTGTTTTTCGGTTCAAACTGAGAACTGAAAAAACAACCCCAGGCTGAGTTCCAAGAATTAAGGCCATAAGTTGTGTCCTCCTGGCGATATTGTTGTAGTACCGAATTAATATAAATTGCGTACTCTAAATAATCTGTAATTATAGTAATTCAAAAGGAATGGTACTGCAGCGATGCCTGTAGAAACATTCCACAGGCGTATTGCCGTTATTTTTGGATCATCCATGTTTGTGTGCATGGAAATAACGGCCTGGTCGCCTGGTGCCCACTCCAGATGGTTGTAGATGATTTCACTATCTTCTCCAAAGGTTGTCAGCAATTTCCCGTGTGTATCCCAAATACAAATTTCTCATCATCAAAAAACCTTAGTGATCATGCAGCAACAGCAATGTATTCAGCAAAGGTCGCGTTTTTAGGGATGGGTAATTTATCCTCGAGCATCCCCTGAATATGCATTTCGACAGCTGCGTGCATATTTCGCTCCGTCTCTTCAGATGTTTTACCTGTTGCAACGCAGCCCGGCAACTCGGGGCAATAAGCTGAGTAATTACCAATTGTTTTTTCTATAACAATAAGAAAACGAACCATGTTTCAACTCCTTTCGCCATTTTTCAATTGAGCCTGTTTAAGAACGCTGTTTAATGTCTCAGGAGCCATTTCGTCGCTTGGGTGGCTGGCAATTGTTACACGACCTTGCTTGTTGGAATGCTTATATTGTCGATGGCTTTATTTTGTCGTTACAAGATACCAGCCAACTGCTTTAATAATTTAATAATATCAAATACTTTAATAACAAAAATATTAACATAGTTTAGTGCCTTTAAAGTTGGATACCTGTACAAAAAGAAAGAAAATTTACCACAAAACAGCACAAAGGAAAACCTTATAAGCGCTTACCTCCTGGCAGGGGCTGATCTTACCGGCTGCGCTTTTTGTGGACGATCTGTAAACCTGTCACTACGAAACACACCAAATACACGAAAAAAACCAGGGCGGTTTAAATTTGATGGGTTCCGTGGATTCTGGTTATTCCTTTCCCCGGGAGCAAAAGCATTTTGATGAATTGTTCACCTGGCACGATCATCTGGCCCGGCGGCTGCGAACAACCAGGAAACGAAAAAACGAGGAAAGGATGCAATCTCATCTCACCCATCCGTGAATTTCGCCCTGGAGTGCGGGTAGATGCACAACCTGGCAGGTTTCCATATTTACCAGGGCCGGGGTCATGGGTGTGTCCGGCAGATCAGCATTCATCACACTGATTGCCAACCAATTCCCATCCGGGCTAATGACAGGAGTCGAAATTCACTAGTAAGCCCATCGGTCACAAGTTAAGCATTCTCGGTTTACGTCAAGATGTCCATTCGGCCTGGGCCG
>CAZLJB010000874.1:0-1565 GCA_964559195.1 uncultured Anaerolinea sp.
TAGCAAATGACAAATACTGGCGTGGGCGTCCCAAGCTTGACAAAATATTCTTTCGACTTTCGGAAGATCGCGCAGCGCAGCTGGCAGCCCTGGCATCCGGACAAAGTGATATTGGGACATACATCATTGGTTCTGAGTTTGCGGAAATCAAGAAAATGGGAAATATGGATACGACCACGTCCCCAAATGGTCTGATCCAGACCCTTTTCCTAAATGTCGACCCCAAAACAGCCCATCCCGCACTCACTGATCCCAATGTCAGGCGAGCAATGGCCCTGGCGACTGACCGGCAATTAATCATTAACAAGCTTTTCTTTGGTGTTTACAAGGTACCTATAAGTTTCTGGAATGGTACCGTTTTCGACAATCCTGACCTAAAACCTTATCCGTTTGACCCGATAGAAGCAAAAAAACTACTCGACCAGGCTGGATGGGTTGATAAAAATGGTGACGGTGTTCGCGAAAAGAATGGTAAGGATTTAAAACTCCGCTATGTTTATATTTCCGGAGATGAAGTAATCAATACCATGGTGGTAACAATTCAACAAATGTTGGCAGATGTAGGCATAAAAGTTGAGCTATTGCCAAATACACAGGAAGTCCTTTGGGCTTCTTATGGTGATAATGGTCCCCTTTCCCATGGCGAGTATGACATAACCCATTGGGTGGATGGAATGTACTATTTCCCGTCACCAGACACCAGTTACTTCCTGTGCGATCAAATACCCACAAGCGCAAAACCTGACGGCTACAACTGGTTTGGTGTTTGCAACCCTGAGCTAGAGAAGCTTTTCGCGCAACAGTCCGTGGAAATTGACCAGCAAAAACGAATTGATGAATTCCATCAAATTGCCAGGATTATGTATGATGAAACCTACATCATTCCAATTCGTAACGATGATGACATTTACGCAATCAATAATCGCTTAACAAATATCCACTTTTCTGGTGCGGACCCATTTATGTTTGCTTATGAATGGGACTTGAAATAATCAATTTGGGTAGAAATTCCATCAAAATGGAATTTCTACCCAAATTATAGCCACTACGAGCTCTTATGACCCGCTTTATCATTCGGCGTCTGCTTCAAGCGATTCCACAAATGTTGATTATTACAACTTTGTTATTCATTCTGACTGCCAACCTTGGCGACCCATTGGCTACATTTGGAGGTACCCGCAGGCGGTTGCCTCCTGCCGACCGCGCCAGGTTGGAAAAACAGCTTGGACTCGATAAGCCTGTTATTTTTCAATATGCCATCTGGCTGGTTGGCAATGATTGGATGAAAGTCGACACCAACAACGATGGCATACCTGACGCTCCAGGAACCCGACAAGGGGTCTTAAGAGGAGATCTGGGAAATTCATTTCAAGAACGTCGGCCAGCCCTGGATGTAATTAGTGAACGAATTGGCGCAACATTGCTGCTGATGCTATTGAGCGAAATAATTGTAATAATTTTCGCTTTACTTATCGGAATTTTTTCTGCACTCAATCAATACTCATTCGCAGACAATCTAATCACTACGCTTTCATTTATTGGCTATTCGATGCCAATTTTTTGGT
>CAZLJB010000875.1:0-1562 GCA_964559195.1 uncultured Anaerolinea sp.
CCCACCATCCAGCGCCAATACTGCTCATAGAATGGACGATCCAGGCCATAACGCTTGATAATACCTTCAATGGCTTTGTCATTTTTGGGGAAATCGCGCACATACAGAGCCGATCTTTCCACCGGTGAGAGCAGTTGCAGCATCATAAAAATTAACATAGTGACGCCAAATAATAAAACTGGCACCAACAGCAAACGACGAATGATAAACGTTGTCATCGGTTTTCCTCAATAAACATTTTATTTTGTCATCCGGAGTGCAGCTGAATTTTCATCCGCACTGCGCAGGACAAAATCAAGGTATTAAATGGGGGCCTGTTGCCAGGCCCCCACCTAAAAAATTTAAAGCTTAGTTTTTGAACATTGTGTAGTAGTAGAAGCCGGGGAAGATCGGGTTGGTCAACTGCCCTTCAACCCAGCGTTGAATGAAACCATGGCCGGTTGCCAGAACGAGTGGAGTACCAACCGCCAGATCATAATAGAGCTGGTTGGCGCCCTTGTAGATTTCGGCGCGCTTGGCTGGGTCAAGTTCAGCCACACCCTGGTCCAGGATGGTCTTGAACTGGGCCTTGACATCCGCGGGCAGAGCCTGTCGACCACCATAAGTGCCGGTGGTGTAGGGCTGGTACCAGTTGTGCGGATCATGGATATCTTCCAACCAGCCGCCGGTCATAATCGGGAGCTGCTTGGCGCGCTGAGCGCGCAGGTAAGCGGCCCACGGCAGACCGAGGGTTTCGAGCGAGAAGAGCGGGTTAACCTTGGCCAGGTTGCCAGCCAGGATTTCTGCAACGGTCTGGCGGGTATTGTTACCCTGGTTATAAGCCATCTGGATCCGGAAACCAACATCCCAGAGCGATTTGCCATCCTTGGATTTCAGAGTGGAAGCCTTGAAGGATTCTTCGCACTTCTTCAGATCCATGGAGTAGTGAACGGTATCCCCGAAGAAACCGGGCATGCCTGGCAGGGTCAGCTGGAAGGATTGCGTAGCTTCACCCTTGTAAACATCGTTAATGAGGGTATCCCAGTCAAAGCAGTATGCGAAAGCCTTGCGGACATTAACATCAGAGAAAAAGTCTGGGGGAATACCAGCGCCGTCGAGCTGACCGGAACCGAGGTAGGGGTTCGGGCTCTTGGGATCAGTCGCGATATTCCAGTTATACAGGATCACGTCCTGGGAAATTCCCGGGCGGCCCAGGCGAACACGGAAGGGCTGGGCGGGATCAACAACTTCACAGGGTTTGTAAGCATTGGTGGCGATGTCGAAAACGCACTTCTCACCGACCAACGCATCCATCTGCGAGCGGTTGGCAACCTGGACGGTCGCCCAGTCAGCATCACCGGCCTGCATCATGGCGAAGCGGGTGCCCCATTCCGGGACGGCCTTGGCTACGATGCGGGTCAGCTTGGCCGGGCCAGCGAAGTAATCAGCGGTGGCAGAGAGGATGTATTCTTCACCCTGCTTGAGGCTGTCGAGTTTGTAGGGGCCGGTACCATTCTCAATGGTGGAGAAGGGATCGTCGGCGGAAGCCATACCATAGAAATTCTGCCAGGTATCGCAAGTGC
>CAZLJB010000876.1:0-1560 GCA_964559195.1 uncultured Anaerolinea sp.
GTAAAAGTAGAAACGATATGGGCCAGGAATTCCTTTGACTGTAGGCATATATCCAATTCGTATTTGTAAAATTTTTTGTAGTATACCATTGATGTGCCGAGTCGCGACTTGCTCAGCAAATCGGGAGCGATTCTCAGTATGGTTTTCGCAGAAAGCCAAGACCGGCCTTCTTCCCCGGAAAAGCACCGGGGCGAAACAGCCAACCTTCCCAGGAAAAGCACCTGGGCGAAACAGCCCCAAATCCAAGAACGGGATTTAGGGGAAGGAGCTAAAAATTTGATGAGTGGGGTTCTCCTCCCCGGAAAAGCACCGGGGCGAAACAGCCCCAAATACCCCGGTTTTGGGTATTTGGGGGAGGTTGGGAGGGGGCCAAATTGCAAAGTCAGGACAGGGTCAGGCGCTCGCCGGCGCGCAGCAGGCGGTGGGGCTGGCCGGCCTGGCGGGCGTGGAAGGCAAAGCCATCGGGTGAAACGGTGTTGAATTCGAACATCTCATAGTGACAGGGCACCAGCAGCCGGGCCTGGATCTGGCGGCCCAGGTCAACCGCTTCGCTGGCAGTGAAGTTGCCCGCCACGCCGCGGGCCGGGTCGCGGCCGTTGATGGGCAGGAGTGCCAGGTCGATCTGCCATTTGCGCAGGCGTTCCTGCAGGCCAGGGTAGGGGCAGGCGTCGCCGCTGTGGTAAATGGTTTTCCCACCAACTTCAATAATATAGCCGACAAATTTATGATCGCCATTTTCATCCGTTTCGAGCGTCTCGTGGGCGGAGGGGATGGTGTGCAGGCGGAACGGGCCAAGCTCAAGGGCTTCGCCATCGGCCTGGATGGGCGTCAGGCGGTCCTGGGGACGCTGCAGGCGCTCGGCGGCGAAGGCCAGGTTGGCGCGCGGGATGACCAGCTTGAGCTGCGGGTTGGCGTCCAGCAGGGGCAGCAGGGTCTCGGCATCCAGATGATCGGTGTGATTATGGGATGAAGTGACGACCTGGATGAAATCCAGCTTTTCAGGAGCAATGACCCTTTCCGTCAGGCGCACATGCGGCTTGCCGGTATTGGCGTATTTTTTGGTAAGTGAATCAGAAAGATAGGGGTCGATCAGCAGGCAGGCGGCCTGCCATTTGAGCAGGAAGCCACTCTGGCCCAGCCACCAGAGCTGCAGCTGGTCGCCCGGTGCCGAGTGTACATCTTCTAGAAAGTCCTGGTCTTGCAGGACAGGTTTGATGAGTGCTTGTTTCATGCGGGCAGCCCCAGTTCCTGGCGCACGAGACGGGTGCCGGCCACCATGTTCTGCAGCTTAAGGCGGGATGCCCAACGCGCGGTCTGGCTCAGGCCGCAGTCAGGTGCGAAGGACAGGCGTTCGGCGGGGGCGTACTGCAGGCAGCGGCGCACGCGGCTGGCAATATCGGCCGGGGTTTCGATGTAGTAGCTTTTGACATCAATGATGCCAACCGCCACATCCTTGACTTTTGAAATTTCGGCCAGCAGTTCCAACTCGGCAAATTCGCGGCTGGCCATTTCAAGGTGGATCTCATCGACATCCAAGCCCAGAAAATCGGGGAACATGGG
>CAZLJB010000877.1:0-1546 GCA_964559195.1 uncultured Anaerolinea sp.
TGAGAAAATCCGGATCAGCTCGGCGCGCACCCGCTGGGGTTCTTGCAGTTCGCGCGGAACATTGAGCTTTACCTGGCGGTTGGTGATGGCACCCCTGGATGTGGTGGATTACGTTGTAATCCATGAACTGGCGCATTTGAAAATAAAAAATCATTCGGCCGTCTTTTGGAATGAAGTAGCACGATTGATGCCAACCTACAAATCCAGGCGGGATTGGTTAAAAAAGAATGGGCGTTATTTGACATTAGACGGAGGCGAATGACCAGCGGGTATCTTTCTCAAAAGTTGGAGGTGCGCGCAGCTCCCGAAAAAGGTGGCAATGCAGTCTATGCGCGCAAGTCGTTGAAAAAAAATGAGGTTTTGGCGGTCTGGGGCGGCCAGGTTGTGACACATGAGCAAGTTTTAGCCTTGCCGCGTGATGAACAGGGTCATACCATTCAAATCTACGATGAACTTTACCTGGCGCCAATGGGCATGGAAGAGCCCGCCGACTTTATCAATCATTCCTGCAACCCCAATGCTGGTGTTTGTGGACAGATAACCCTGGTGGCAATGCGTGACATCTCGTCAGGAGAAGAGATCACCTTTGATTATGCCATGGCAGACAGCAGCTCTTTCGATGAATTCGAGTGCGCCTGCGGGGCAATCCGCTGCCGGGGCAAAGTAAGCGGCAACGATTGGAAACACCCTGAACTGTGGACGCGTTACGATGGCTATTTTTCGACTTATTTACAAATAAAAATCGATCGACTCCGTAAGAAAATCCGGTTAGAACCCGAATCGAAATAAACCATCGCCGCATGATGGAAACGTAGAAATTAATAACAATCCAACCTGTTGAATTTTGTTCAATCCATCCTTACCGACGGTTCTCATTTTAAACTGAGAATTGCTGCACAGATGAGTAAATACTATTATTGGAAACAGCTGACCGCTCAGGAGAATCAGGAATGTCAAAAATATTTACTCGTACTTTTCGGGTGCGCTGGTCGGAATTGGATGCGAATGGACAGGTCAGCCCGGGAGGCTACCTGCGCTACCTGGTAGAAACAGCTTATGATTGGGGCGACGCCTTGGGATTGGGCGCAAAAAGTGAAGATGAACTGGGGCTTTTCTGGTTGATCCGTGAAACCGAAATTTATTTAATCAAGCCGCTGCAGCACAACGATGTTTTTGAATTTACCATCTGGATGGTGAGTTGGCAGCGGGTGCGCGGTACGCGTTGTTTTGAAATCAAATTAAAAGAAAGCGGGGAAGTTATCGCACAGGGAACCCAGCATATTGTTTGCATGGATCAGAAATCCGGCCGACCAACCGCCCCACCTGATGCGATTTTAGACAACTTCAAGCTGGCTGAACCGCGCATATTCCCATTTGAGCGTTTCCCAAAAATCACACCACCCCAAACTGTTTATACCCACCAACGTCAGGTGGAATGGCAGGATCTGGATGCGCAGCAGCATGTCAACAATGCCATCTACCCCAGCTATGCAGAAGAGGCGGCCGTTCAGGAATTATCCTTCCATGGAGATCGGAAGAGCACACG
>CAZLJB010000878.1:0-1541 GCA_964559195.1 uncultured Anaerolinea sp.
AGATAGCTTCAGGTGACTGGAGTTCAGACGTGTGCTCTTCCGATCTCTACGGATTTTTGGTAAGGAAGGTGGCTTTGTTTTTAACCCGATCCACAACGTCCAGGCCAAGGTTCCGATTGAAAACTTGCTGGCCATGTATGAAACTGTCCGCGATTACGGTAGCTATTGAGATTTGATATAAACCAGTGTGTACGATTTGTCCAATAATCCAAAAGCAAGCTCCAATTCTGCAAGACTTCTTTGATTAATTGTGACAAACTAAGAGTATCAGGGAAAGAACCAGCGGTTGTGTGCCGGATCAATATTTCTGCTTGCCTGGCTGGGCTTATCTGGTATGTTTTTTCAACCTGTCGGCCTATATGTCCAAAACCGGGCATGATGACAGGAAACTAATTTCACCCAAGAGGAGAAAGAACCAATGAAACGTACCCTGTATTACATATTGACCACCGTGTTGCTGGCAGCTTTTGTGCTTGCTGCCTGCGCTCCGGCTGCAGCGCCTGCTACTGAGGCTCCTGCGGCACCGGCGGCTACCCAGGCTCCCGCTGCACCGGCGGCGAGTGCAAAACCGATGCTGGTTGTGATTAACAAGAGTGCAGATCAGCAGTATTTCATCGATCTGCAGAACTCGTTTGTTGATACTGCCAAAGGCCTCGGCGCGGAATCAAAGAAATTCGATGCCAAGCTTGACCCGAACCTGGGTGTCACCTTGGTGAACGATGCCATCTCCGCGGGTGCCAAAGGCATTGCCATCACCGTACCCGACCAGACGATTGGACCGGCCATCGCCAAGGCTGCCAAAGATGCAGGTGTGATTTTAATTGCGACTGATGATGGCATCAAGGATACCGCCGGGAATGCTGTTCCTTTCGTCGGCTTTGATGGCAAGGATATGGGCAAGAAAGTTGGTGAAGCTGCCGCGAAACTGCTGACTGACAGCGGCTGGCTCAAGGATTCTACCAAGAAGGTTGGCGTCCTGTCCGTTGAAGTCCAGACCCTCTCCGTTTGTAATGATCGCACCGACAACGAGAAAGCTGCCGTCAAGGCTGCTGGTGTGCCGGATGCTCAGATCTTCCCGGTTCCGTACACTGGCGAGGCTTTATCTGCCCAGGATGCGGCTGGCCCGGTGATCACCGCACATCCTGAAATCACCAACTGGATTGTTTTCGGTTGCAATGATGAAGGCGCTTTGGGTTCACTAAACGCGTTAGCCACCGCCGGAGTCAAGACTGATGCTATCATTGGTGTTGGTCTGGGCGCTTATGAAGCCTGCAAGTCCTGGGCGGCCGGGCAACCTTCCGGTTTCAAGGCTGGCCTGTTCATTTCTGGTCTGGATGTTGGCAAGACCGCCGCGACCGTACTCTATGACGCCGTTGTCAACGGCAAGACACCGCCGGCCAATTCCTATGCCCCAACTTCGATCGTGGATGCGTCCACCTTCAAGACTGTGATGGACCCGATCTCCGTTGCAAATTGTTCTGCCGGAGCTCCCGCTGCACCGGCGGCGAGTGCAAAACCGATGCTGGTTGTGATTAACAAGA
>CAZLJB010000879.1:0-1541 GCA_964559195.1 uncultured Anaerolinea sp.
CAGCTTTCTCCAATGTCGCCACCGTGGTTCCCCCCAACGTTCCCGCAGCTCCGACTAATTTGACCGGAACCTTAAGGGCGCCACTCCAAGTTCGCCTTAGCTTTACCGATATGGCCAACAACGAAACTAGCTTTGTCGTTGAACGCGCCCTAAACGGCGGAGCTTTCACAACGCTGATCACTCTTCCAACCCGAACCGGCACTGGCGGCACCGTGACTTATTCAGACACGACCGTTACCATTGGTAATGCATACAGTTACCGAGTGATGGCAGTCAATGCAAAAGGCCCATCAACCTATTCAAACACATTCACCATCAGCACCACGGTCCCGGCAGCTCCATCCAACCTTACCGTGACATCCGTGACCGCAACTGCCACCAGTGCAACTGTCACCCTCAACTGGACCGACAATTCCAATAATGAAACCAGCTTCAGGATCCAGCGCGCAACCAACGCAACCTTTACCGCTGGTTTGACCTCAACCACTATCGCAGCCAATACAATTACGCGTGTGGAAACCAGAACGCGAGGCCGAAGCTATTACTATCGGATCCAGGCAGTCAATAATCTCACTGGAGCATCTACTTGGGTGAATGCATCCCCATTCCCAATCATCATCCCATAAACACAATCATTAAATCGAGCAGGGAGCGGCGGCTAGCCGGCGCTCCCTCTCACACCACCGGACATGCGGGTACGCACGCATATCAGGCGGTTCGACAAGAGTAATACAGTACGAAGTATAGCCTTTCAGTACTCTCAAACCCTGTGCGACGCCTTTTGGCTCGCACAGGGTTTCCGTATACCACCGGCGTTCGGGAAATGCGCCACGGACTTTTCCCAACTGCTGCTCCAAATGCAGCTCGTTCTTTTTAAAGGCGAAGACCACGCTCGAAACCCCACAAAAAAATCACATACAACTTCTTTGGGATAATTTTCCAACCCACTCATGACTACCGCGCTTTGGTACAACCGCCTCGTATTTTCTAAGAGCTGGTTTTTTGATAGCTGGAAAATAGCTGGCTCATGCTATTATATTAGGACCAACAAATTTACGCTGCCAGGCCTCTACGCAAGCAGGGAAATGAAGGATCCAGGGCGGAATGGGCTGCTTTCGCTCCGTATGTACCTGGTGCAGGCCCATTAGTGAGTAGATACAAAAAATCAACATTTGTTGAGATAAAAATCCGTGTTTCAGGGATGGAAATCGTCCCCGATTTTGCTAATATATTATTGCCTGGTTATACAATTAATAAATATTCTTAAAGTCACCTATATTCATACTTTACTTACCTGAATTATTCAATTGCCAATTTCGGCTTGATTTCTTTTTTATAATTAGAGGGATTGCTCATGTTTTTAAAAAAACGTCACACAAGCTCCACTTTTCACAAAAATAATAACTTAAAACCGGCCGGAGAATCATTGCCAGGCCTGGAAGGTCTTCCCGAACCAACCCTGGATTTCAGAACCATTCAAAAAGAATATTCTCCAATCCGCATCATGATATTCACTATGGCAGGAATTTTCCTGGCTGAAG
>CAZLJB010000880.1:0-1539 GCA_964559195.1 uncultured Anaerolinea sp.
GCAAATGGCGCTTCGTCAGCATGACCCGCAACCCCAAAAAATACGTGGTCTGCAATGCGGATGAAAGCGAACCAGGCACCTTCAAAGATCGCGTCATCCTGGAAGGCGACCCCCACAGCATTGTCGAAGCCATGCTCATCGCAGGTTTCGCGGTGGGCGCGGATGAAGGATTTATTTATGTGCGCGGCGAGTACCAATTAGCCCAGCGCCGGCTCGAAAAAGCCATCCAGCAGGCCCGCGAATATGGCCTGCTCGGCAACAACATCCTCGAATCCGGGTTCAACTTTAACATCCATGTTCATAGTGGCGCTGGCGCTTATGTTTGCGGCGAAGAAACCGCCTTGCTCGAATCAATTGAAGGCAAGCGCGGTGAACCCCGCGCGCGGCCGCCTTACCCCACCACGCACGGGTTATGGGGCAAACCGACCCTGATCAACAATGTTGAAACATTGGCAAATGTTCCCGCCATCCTGTTGAACGGTGCCGAATGGTATCACAAGCTGGGCACCCCCTCCAGCCCGGGCACCAAGACCTACACCATCCTGGGTAATGTCAAATTCAAGGGCCTGATCGAAGTGCCGATGGGCATTACCCTGCGCGAAGTCATCAATATTTACGGCCAGGGCCTGCAAGAAGGCTCAACCTTCAAACTGGCCCAGACCGGCGGCTCGAGCGGCTCAATCATCCCTGCCAGCCTGCAGGATACACCCATGGATTTTGAGTCATTTCGCAAAGCCGGCGTATCACTTGGCTCAGGCGCGCTTTTGATCTGCGATGAAAGCACCTGCGTGGTTGATCTGGCGATAACACTGATGAAGTTCTTCCGCTTTGAATCGTGCGGAAAATGCACCCCCTGCCGGGTGGGCACGGAGCGCGCCTTGCGCATCCTGACCTCCATCAGCAAGGGCCAGGCCCGGCTTGAAGATCTTGAGACTCTGACTAAACTGGCTGAAGAGTTGGAAATCGCCTCCAACTGCGGCCTGGGCCAGACTGCCGCCGTGCCGATCCGCGATACACTAAAATACTTCCGCGCCGAAGTCGAAGCACACATCCGGCTGGGCGTCTGCCCGACCGGCGTGTGCGAGATGACCGCCGAACCAGAAATGGCTTGACCCGGGCAGCCCGGGAATTAAGACAGCAATTTTGAAACGCCGCGCAGCACAGCCGGACAAACCAGCAAACGGGCTGAAGGCGTAAGACAGAAATTTAGCGAGGTACTCATGGTCCAACTAACGATTAATGGCAAACAGATCGAAGCGCCCGAAGGCACAACCGTCCTTACGGCAGCCAAACGAGCCGGGATCGAAATCCCGACCCTGTGCGCACACAAAGAATTGACGCCCTTCGGCGGCTGCCGGCTGTGCATCGTCGAGGTGCAGGGCTTCCGCGTCCCGATCGCATCCTGCACCCTGCCGGTTAGCAACGGCATGGTCATCAACACCGAAACAGAATCACTCAAGAAGTCACGCAAGTTCATTCTTTCCATGCTCTTCAGCGAACGCAACCACTTCTGCCCATTCTGCCAGGTCAGCGGCGGCG
>CAZLJB010000881.1:0-1533 GCA_964559195.1 uncultured Anaerolinea sp.
GGTAACGTAACCGCCGTCCACAGCCGCGCGGGATGCGCCAACGGCACCACCGAGCAGGGAGGCAAGTTCACCGAGCAGGGCAAAACCTTTTTTTGCAGTTTCGGCTTCGTCCAACCCGAGACCCGGGTTGTTGGAGACACCGCGCCCGCCTGCCACGATCACGCCCGCGTCATTGATGCTGACGCCGCTTTCACCGGCTGAATAGCCTTCCACGGTGGTCAGGGCAGTCGTCTGACCTGCGACCTGTGTGAGGGTTGCGCTGCGGCCTGCCACCCGGTCGGGGCGTGGGAAGGCTCTGCCGCGCAGGGTGATGAGCTGCGGACGGGCGGCACAGACAGTTTTCTCAGATAATTTCCCTTCGTAAATCGGGCGGGTGGCAGTGATAACCCCGCCGCTTTCTTCCAGGATGGTTACATCCACCAGCACACCCGTGTTCAGATCGATGGCGGTCATGGCCGCCATCTCGCGAGCCCGGAAGGTGGTTGGGAAAAGAATAAGATCTGGGCTGTCCGCCGAGGCCAGGGCCGTCAGTGTGGAGGCATGGGTCTCGGCTCTGAAATCTGCCAGGGCGGGATCATCGGCCAACAGAACTTCATCGGCTCCAAACTCAAAAGCGGCCTGTGCCAGGGCTGCTACATTCGACCCGAACACCAGGGCGCTAACCGGCCCGAAGGTTTTGCCGACCCCGATGGCTTCCCAGGACGCTGAAACTGCCTCACCTTTGAAATGGTCAATATAGACCCAGGTTTTCATAGTATCTTCTCCGCCAGGATTTTTTCGGCCAAGGCTTCCGCGATTTCTTCTGGGCTGCCGCCGGTGATGATCTCGCAAGCGATATTGCGGCTGGGTGGGTTTATCAATTCGGTGCGGCTGACGATGACTTGCGGGGCAGTCAGGCCCAGGTCTGACAGGCTCCAGACCGGGATGGTTGCCTTGGAAGCTTTGCGGATGCCCATGAAGGATGGGTAGCGCGGTTCGCCAATACTTTGCACAACACTCAGAATGGCAGGCAGGTTGGCGCTGACGGTTTGTTTGCCCTCTTCGATGACGCGTTCAACGCTGACTTTGCGATCGTCGACTTTGATGGCGCCGGCCAGGGCCAGCATGGGCCAGCCCAGCACGCGCGCGGTTTGGGCGGTGGTCAGTCCGGTGGATGTATCGATGGTCTGGCGACCAAAAATGACCATATCCACCGCATCAATTTTTTGGATGGCGGCTGCCAGGACGCGCGCCGCCGCCTGCGAGTCAATCAGCTCCAGGGCTGGGTCGGAAACCAGCACAGCGTTATCAGCGCCCATGGCAAGGGCGTGTTTGAGAGCATCCCGGGCGGTTTCAGGGCCGATGCAAAGCGCCGTAACCTCGCCATTCAGGAGTTCCTTTTGCTGGAGCCCGGCTTCGACAGCATACTCGTCAAATGGATTGATGACGAGCGGCGATTCTCCCCAGGATACCTGCCCATTTTGGGCTGAGACCCTGGCTTCAGAATCGGGTACTTGTTTAATGCAGACAACGATTTTCACTGCGCTCCTCCTT
>CAZLJB010000882.1:0-1528 GCA_964559195.1 uncultured Anaerolinea sp.
GGTTCGTTCCAGCAACTGATGGGTTCCGCGCAGCGCTGCTTCTGCCTGTTTGCGCTCGGCGATTTCCAGATGTGCTGCTCCATACAGACGCGCGTTTTCCAGGCTGAGCGCGATCATATCGGCTACCGATTGAATCATTTTTGTATCGGCCTCGTTGAACACATCCACGCGATCACTTTCAACGTTTAGCGCGCCGAGTAATTGGTTGCCGTGCCGCAGGGGCGCAACCAATTCACTTCGCAGCGCGGGCGCGTCTGCTGCGCTGACATCGCGTACATAGTCGCGATCCTCCAGAATGTCGCGCACCCATTGGGTTTGTCCGGTTTTAAACGTCCGTCCAATCACACCCTGATGAATGGGGTATATCACACCTAATGCTGCCGCGAGACTGCCTGCGGCAGCACGCACGATCCAATGCGCGCCGTCTTCATCCGGTAGAGCGATGCAAATGTGTGGATAGCCGGTCAACCGGGCCATGGTTTCTACGGCCGATTGCACCACGAGGTTCGCATCGAGTTGACTGCTCACGGCGATGTGAACTTGATTTAAGACCTCCCGCTGCAGTTCCGCACGTTTACGCTCGGTGATATCCTGCACGGTGCCGATGATCAACGCAGGTTCTTTGGGCAAAACAGTGGAAAAGGTGCCAATCATACTGATCCATTTGAGTGTACCATCCGGCAGCAGCAGGCGATGTTCGTGTTCATAATCGCTTTTCTGCGCAAGAGCAGATTCGATGAGGGCCAAATCGGAGGCGCGATCATCCGGGTGAACAGAATTTACAAAATCAGAGAATTGAAATTGCTCCCGGGGGAGATCGAAAATCCGGAAGAGTTCGTCGGAGCCATTGACCAGGCCGCTGGCCGGGTCAAATTTGAAATGACCGGTATGAGCGATATCCTGCGCCCAGCGAAGCAAGTTTTCGCTCTCTTGCAGCGCCGCTTCAGCTTGTTTGCGCGCGGTGATGTCGCTCATCGACGTGACCCGCACGGTTCTGCCTTTGTAGTGCATCATTTTTCCACTTATGATTGCCGGAAATGTAGAGCCGTCTTTTCGCAGAGCGGTCACTTCGTAGGGCTGCTCACTTCCTGAGAGCATGTTATTTAAGACTGCCGCGCGGTCTTCAGGCAAGATCCATTCCGTTCCAGACCGGCCAATGGCTTCCGAATCTGAATAGCCAAACATCCGTTCGGCCATTTGATTTTGTTCGAGGCAGATGCCTTTTTCAGATATAAAAATGGCTTCGAAAGAAGCTTCACTTAACCCGCGGTATTTTTCCCGGCTTTCTTCGAGCTCATCTTCCGCACGCTTACGTTCCGTGATATCACGCACGGAGACCAGAACCTGGGGCTGGTTTGCAATTTTGGCCAGCTTCATGTTGATATCCACCCAAAACAGGTGGTCACTTTTATCCTTGGATTGCCATTCGAAATGCTGCGCTCCCTGGATGGCTGTTTTCTTGATCCATTCCAACGCGTTTTCTTGTGTATAAGGCGGGATGCCGGAACTTAGCGCCAGGATATCAAGT
>CAZLJB010000883.1:0-1520 GCA_964559195.1 uncultured Anaerolinea sp.
TGCCCGATTTAGACTCGCTTTATTTTATCAGAAGGGTACTGAATTCAGGCTGTGCAGGTCAAACCTGGCCGGTGTGGTTGGCAGGGTATCTCTATCAATACAGCAGGTGTTTCGCCAATTAAAGCATTATGCGGCAAGAGGTAGACATGGCACTGGATAGGGCAATCCCTGTCCAGGTGCCTGAAACGTGAGGTGGATATGACGACAGATAATAATTTGGTGTTTTACATCACTTTTGTGCGGCATGGGGAATCGGTTGGGAATGCCGAAAACCGCATGCAGGGTCTGAGTGATTACCCGCTCTCTGAAACCGGGCGGGCTCAGGTGCGTGCTTTGATGGAGCGCTGGCAGCAGGCCGGCTGGCATTTTGATGCTGCCATTACCAGCCCCTTAAGCCGGGCAAGTGAAACCGCCCGGATCCTGGCTGCCGGGTTGGATATCCCCACCGTGGAGTTCGAGCCGCTGTGGGTGGAAAGGGATATGGGCAAGCGTTCCGGGATGAGCATGGCAGAGATTCGTGCCAAATTCCCGATCCCGGAATTTATCAATCCATATGATTCAATCGATGACAGCGGGGAAAGTGACTGGGCTCTCTTCCTGCGCGCCGGTCAAGCTTTGCACAAGGTATTAAAGCGCCCGGCTGGTCGATACCTGGTGGTGACACATGGCGCTATTTTGAACATGGCATTGTATGCCATTCTGGGAATTGCCCCACCACCCAACTTCCAGGGGCCGCGTTTTGGGTTGGAGAACACCGCCTTCGCCGCCTTTCGCTATTACCCCGATGTACATCGCTGGCGGGTGGATGTGATCGGTGATCGCAATCACTGGCCGGTCCAGGCTGTCTGAAAACTTGGCGGACATGCTACTTCCAACTGAATTTTATGCCCAACCCAGCCTGCAGGTTGCCCGCCAACTGCTCGGCGCGCGGCTGGTGCGGATTCTGGATGGCGTGCGTTTATCCGGGCTGATCACAGAAACTGAAGCGTATATTGGCGAGACGGACCTGGCCTGCCACGCCCGCGCGGGGGAAACACCCCGCACACAGGTTATGTACGGACCACCAGGGCGGGCGTATGTTTATTTTACCTATGGCATGCACTGGATGTTGAATGCGGTGACCGAACCCCGAGGTTTTCCGGCGGCGGTATTGATCCGTGCTGTGAGGTTGGAGAGTGGTTCGGATGTGGTGCGGGCCCGCCGTCCGAAGGTCAGCACCGGCGCATGGACGGATGGCCCGGCTAAATTAACCATGGCATTTGGGATAAACGGCTCTCAAAACAAACTTGATCTCACCAACCCGCAAGACGGGTTGTGGATTGAAAGTGGAATTGTGACTTCTGAAGCAAGCGTGACGATTGGGCCGCGAGTGGGTTTATATAAAGTGCCGGAGCCATGGAAATCGATGCCGTGGCGTTTTTTAGTGACTGGATAAGCATACCTGGAGGAAAGATGGGTCTTTTAACTGGTAAGAATGCATTAATTTTTGGTCTCGCCAATGATAAGTCGATCGCCTGGGG
>CAZLJB010000884.1:0-1520 GCA_964559195.1 uncultured Anaerolinea sp.
AGATAGCTTCAGGTGACTGGAGTTCAGACGTGTGCTCTTCCGATCTAACTGTCTGTCTTCCTGGCCTGCTCGGCCAGTGACGGCCTGACGGGTAAATTGATCAGCGCCGTCTGGGATCCCTGGCAGCAGTTCTCAGAACACATGGACGACCTGCAAAATACCGATATTTATACACTGCGCCGCATTGTCCCAAAAGACCGTGGCCTGGAATGGGGCGATTAGGCTTTGGATTTGCGTAAGACGCGTTTCTGGTACAATTTCGAGCGTTCTCGGCACCATCTGAAAATTTTCGAAACGCCGTGCCCGGTCACACCTCGATCTTTCTTGTCATATTTCAGGCACTCATTAGTCACTATGGCTGAAGAGATTATTTTTCCAGAACCCAATATAAGTATACGCCCGGTCTACTTTGGGTTATTTTCCAAAAACACATCTTTTTATTTCTTGCCATAGTCTCGTCCTCATTTCTCCAACCAGCACTGCCTGGAAGGAAAGTATTTTTAACCAAGGGAGTTTTTAATATGACGAATTACCCAGGCGTTGCCATTCTGGGCTGCGGCCTGATTGGTCAGAAACGCTCGAAGGCGCTGGCCGGTGCAAAGCTGGTGGTTTGCGCCGATCTCGATGAAAAACGCGCCAGCTCACTTGCGGCCGGATTTCCTGGTTGCACTGCCACTACGGATTGGCAGTCCGCCGTCCGTCGCCTGGATGTACAGATTGTGGTGGTCGCAACCACCAATGACGCCTTGGCGCAAACCAGCCTGGCGGCGCTGCAGGCCGGCAAACATGTTTTCGTGGAAAAACCTGCCGCCCGAACCGCGGCTGAATTGGAACCCTTAATCGAAACTGCCGCACAAAACGGCCTCCAGGTGCGTGTAGGTTTCAATCATCGTTACCATCCGGCTATACTCAAAGCCCATCAGCTTCTGGAAGCCGGCGAGCTGGGTGAAATGATGTTCGTACGTGGGCGCTACGGCCACGGTGGTCGCAAAGGCTATGACCGTGAATGGCGCGCCAACCCGGCTCTTTCGGGCGGGGGTGAGTTGCTCGACCAGGGTGTCCATCTGATCGACCTTGCGCGCTGTTTCCTGGGCGATTTCACGGATATTCAAGGCTTTGCGCACACCTATTTTTGGGATATGCCGGTCGACGACAACGCTTTCATGCTTTTGAAAACCGCCAACCAGCAAACTGCCTTCTTGCATGTTAGCTGCAGCGAGTGGAAGAACCTCTTTTCGCTTGAAATCTATGGCCGTGACGCCAAGCTGCACATTGAAGGGCTGGGTGGTAGTTACGGCCTCGAGAAACTCTCTTTTTACAAGATGCTGCCAGAAATGGGTCCCCCCGAGACCACCATCTGGGAGTACCCGCGTGGTGACAATTCCTGGGCCCTTGAGTTCGCCGAGTTTCTGGAGGATATCCATTTGCAGCGTATGCCTTCCGCCAATCTGTCGGATGCGCGCGCTGCCCTGCAAATCGTCTCAGAAATCTATCGCTTATCACAAGCGCAAAATCCAAAT
>CAZLJB010000885.1:0-1519 GCA_964559195.1 uncultured Anaerolinea sp.
AGATAGCTTCAGGTGACTGGAGTTCAGACGTGTGCTCTTCCGATCTTCTTCAATCGACAGGAAAATAACACCTTGCTTCTCCAGGTGCTCAAGAATGGAATGGTAAACCATTTCAGACTCGTACTGCGCACCCACGCCTGCTAAAAACTTTCGTTCTGCTTCAGGAATTCCGAGTTTATCAAAAGTTCGCTTGATGTCATCTGGAACATCATCCCAGGATTTTTCACTTTTTTCAGTTGGCTTTACATAATAAAAAATTTCATCAAGCTTTAACTCATCAAGCTCCGGACCCCAATTAGGCATTGGACGGCTCAAATAATGATCAAGGGCTTTAAGCCGAAACTCCAACATCCACTCTGGCTCATTCTTTATACGCGAAATATTTACTACTACTTCTCGGCTTAGCCCACGTTGAGATTTAAATACATAATTATCATCGCGATCGTGAAATCCATATTTATAATCGCCAATATCTTCGAGGATTCTTGCGTCTTCACTCATTTTTTCACCAATTAAAACACTTTTACATCCAATGATTCACCGGTTGCTTTTATCAAACCATCGAATCACATAATAGCTAATAAATCTAGCCAACGACAAAGTTGCTAAGCAGCTGCTTCCTCGTATTTTTCACGAACCCAGTCATACCCAGCTTCTTCAAGGTGCAAAGCTAATTCTGGTCCGCCGCTTTCAACTATCCGGCCACCCATCATGATGTGAACATAATTGGGTTTTATATAATTTAATAATCTTTGATAGTGAGTAATAACCAGAACACCCAAATCTGGTCCGCTCAAAGCATTAACACCCTCAGAAACAATCCTCAAAGCATCAATATCCAAACCAGAATCAGTTTCATCGAGAATAGCGATCTCGGGTCTAAGAGCAGCCATTTGTAAAATCTCAGCGCGTTTCTTCTCACCACCTGAAAAACCATCATTTAAATATCGCCCTGCGAATGAATGGTCCATGCGCAGCAACTCCATTTTTTCCTTGAGCATTTTTCGGAATTCTGGGATAGGAACACCCTTATCTTCCGGATTGGCAGCTCGACGCCTCGAGTTTATCGCTGTTCTTAGGAAATTTGCGACAGTCACACCCGGGATCGATACTGGATACTGGAATGCAAGAAATATACCTGCACGAGACCGTTCGTCCGCTTCCATTTCCAGCAAATTTTTCCCCTTAAACCAGACTTCTCCGGCAGTGACAGAATAACTTGGGTGACCCATTAAAGTGTAGGCCAACGTGGACTTTCCAGTGCCATTTGGCCCCATAATTGCATGTACTTCTCCCTGCTTAATAGTAAGGTTGAAACCCTTTAAAATTTCTTTCCCTTCAATACTAACCTGCAAGTCTTTAATAACTAACTCAGACATATTTCACTCCTTGCAATATACTTTAACGCCTCAATGGCGAGTTTCTCAACAGGCCAGCATTATAGCAAATTGGAGAAAAAATGTCAATATTTATGATTTTTTTCTAGTATATTCAAATATAATTCTTACCTGAAACTACA
>CAZLJB010000886.1:0-1509 GCA_964559195.1 uncultured Anaerolinea sp.
TTCCGCACACAAAGACTGCATATTCAATATCTGTCACCCGCGGTATGGGGCGAAACCCTGGTAATTAACACACATTCACTTAATCTGCAGCCAGCACAAGGCTCCCGTTACGTAAGTATTACGCGCACAAATGGTTCGATCATTGCAGAATGCGTTCTGGATTGGAAAATTATGGATAGCGAAACAGGCAAATTAAGGAAACTGCCGGACGGATTGTTAGAACGTTTATTCCGATAAAAGACCCGCGGGCGTTTTCTCCAAAAACATCACACGCTGGACTGCCAAAACAGCAACCAGAAAAGAAAATCCCAAAATACCAGTAATAACCGGCAAAATCCACATCATTGCTGAACTACTAAAGGATTTTATACGCGCATTGAGAGGTTTCTGAGGATCATAAAGCACCATGATCTGATCCCCTTTTTCGTAATCCTGCGAACTGCTGCCCGTATCCAATTGAATGGTACGTGAACGACCATCGTCAGCCGTGAAGCTTATTACCGGGAAATAATAATCCCGAACAATTCGATCCTGAACATTCTCATATTCACGGCGCACTACCACATCCACAACCCGGCCGGGCGCGCTTTTTTCCTTCATCAAAGTCGAGATGGCACTTCCTGATGAAATAAAGCAGACCAATAACATCACGCCAGCAATGATGGAAAACCCGGTTAGTACCATGTTTTCCATGGTAAAGAACGATTTGGAATTACCTGACTCCGGTTCAGCGCCCAGATCCACGGCCTCCGTGGCCGCCAGGATAGCCATGATTTTTTTACGGTCGCCAGCAGCGGGGATCTGATCAAGATTAGTGTACTTTACGCCATTGATCTCAAATGAGCTGGCTACATTATTTTCCCAGTTAACGCTATATTTTTTTTTGACCACGGCTGCCTCCAATAAAAAGTAATTTTATCATTTTATGGAATCATAACAAATTGCCATCCGGCAATCCTGCCCTGTTTCTACTTCTATAAAATGCCAGGCCAATAAATATTCCAGAACCGATAAAACCGAAAAGTGCCGGACCAGGCTGCTGCCAGAAGATACCCTGGCCAATGGTTTGTAAAATCCAGGTAACCACATAAACCAGTGAGAGCGGACCCGCGGGAAGATCACGTGGGTTGGCAATCAGGCTAATGCAGGTCGAGACCAGCATCCAACCAAAATAATTACTCCACGGGATCCCAAAATACTGGCCCGCAACCTCCCAGCGCCAAAATCCCCAGGCAACCATTTGTGGATCTAGAAATAAGTCCCAGGCGGTAAATGCCAGGGCCGAAACAACCAGGAAACGAATGTCACGCCCCGCTTTGTGGGTAATAAACTGTGCAATCGCCCAGGCCGGGGGTAACATCATCATCCACGCCAGGGGAATTAGTACAGGCACTCCCGCAATTTGAGGCTGGAGCACCGCAGTATAATGATATTTACCAAATAAAAAACCAGTACTGACCCCTAATAATTCCGCTAAATACGACAGGCCTGCCACCACGCTGAAAATAA
>CAZLJB010000887.1:0-1503 GCA_964559195.1 uncultured Anaerolinea sp.
GATCCGGTGCTGCGCCCGGCTTTGTTCAAAAGCCGTCAGGCTGTCCTGGCCAGTGCCCTCTCCGCCGGGGCTGGCATCGGAGAAGTCAGCATGGTCTTCATCCCGGCCCTGGCCGTGGCCGCCCTGCCCGGTGTGGTGGATAAACACACCGCCAGCTACCTGCTCATGCCGGTGGTTCTGGCGCTGGCAGTCGGTTCACCTATGGTTGGCCGCCTGCTCGATAAATTCGGTTCAAAAACAGTCGTCGCGGCCGGTACAGCCCTGCTGGCCATTGGCGCACTGATGTTCGGAATCTGGAATTCAGCGCTCTGGATGTTCATCATGGACGGGGTCATCATTGGCCTGGGGCTCTCCGCCCTGCTGGGCGCGCCGGTTCGTTACATTATGCTCAATGAGGCTCCAGCCAGTGAACGGACCTCAGCCCAGGGCGCCATCGCCGTCTTCACCAGCATCGGACAATTGATCAGCAGCGCGCTGGTCGGCGCTATCGCAGCCTCAGCCGGTGGCGGGGTCAGCGGTTATAGCGCAGCGTACCTGTCGATCGGGATTCTGGGGGTCGTCCTGGTCCTGCTCACCACGGGTCTGAAAAATCGTCAGAATGAATTGGAACACGTCGAACAACTTAAAACCGCTGCTGCAAATCAATAACAGCTATTCTTCGAAAAAAGGTAAAATCAAGCTATGGCAAATTCAGAGACCGGGCTTCCAGGACAAATTCTTGAAACTGCCAAGAACCTTTTCATCCAAAAAGGGTATCACGGGCTTTCAATGCGCGAAATCTCAGACGCCCTGGGTGTCTCCAAGGCCTCGCTCTATTACTATTTCAAAGATAAGGAAGAACTCTTCCTGGCTATCCTGAAAATATACCTGGAAGACATGCATACTGAGCTGAACCACATTACAGCCGAGCCAATCACTTCCAGCCAAAAAATCCAGCTTTTTATGGAATATGTGCTTACCCAGCCGGCCGAACAGCGTGCCACCATCCGCCTTTCCAGCCAGGAAATCACCCACCTCAGCCCTGAATCCCGCAAATTATTTGATGCCATTTATCGAGAAAAATTTGTCGGCAAAGTACAGGCCATTCTAATCGCCGGTATGCAAGCCGGCGAGTTCCGCCAGATGGAACCCGAAGTAGCAGTCTGGTCTCTGCTTGGAATCATGTTCCCCTATTTTTATCCATCCCATGCCAGTGGCGGGCTGCCCGTCCCACCAGATGTCATCGCCGAAGTGCTCAAAATCTACCTGACCGGCATTCGCCAATCCTGACCGACCATGGTATTACCGCTTCGAACAAAACCCATCCTGGTTTTCGCCGCCGGGACGAACCCAAATCGATGGTTTTCCCAACTTATGGTGTTTTCACGGGAAAACACCCTGCCAGTAGCTTAAACATAATTGCAAATCATTTCTACTCATCAATCTTCGGTTTCGAATAATCCCACCCCGGTTTTCGCCGCCGGGACGAACCCAAATCGATGGTTTTCCCAACTTATGGTGTTT